>CBFGOU010000238.1:0-7044 GCA_965650445.1 uncultured Oxalobacteraceae bacterium
GAATAGCCCTGCACCTGCTTGACCACTTCGTCGAAGTATTTACGCTCGCCCGTCAGCTTGCCCAACTGGGCCACGGCCGGCAGCGCCATGAACATATCGTCCAGCCACATCGTATTGGCCTGTGGGCGATTGCGCGCCAGGGTGCCGTCCGCCAGACGGAATTCCTTGTGCATGATGAAGTCGTTGCAGATATCGATGAGCGGCTGCATATTGCCGGTCGCACCGCCGCGCTTGGCCTTGATGGTGGCCGCGCACAAAGCGCCGATATCATCCAGCGCGTGCGGCTCCAGCGTCCCTTTGATCGGTGAAAACGCCTTGGGATTGGCCTTCAGGCGCGCCTGGTACACCGGCAGCAGCTCATTCAAAAACTGCAGGCGCTTGACCGCATAATCGGTGTAGCGCTTGTCGCCGGTGGCCGCGCCCGCCTGCAGCATGCCGGCATACGTTACCCCCCATTCATAACTGGTCAGGCGATAGTCGCCCGGCGCCAGCACCACGTCGTCGGTGATCTTGCTGTAGTCGCTGACCGTGGCCTTGGTCTTGGAATCGATCAGCCGCGCCGGCGTCACGCTGTCCAGATAGGTAAATACCCGGTTCAGCGTCTTGGTGACTTCTTCGACCGATGGGTTACCGTAGGGAGTCGGGTAATCGGCCTTCATCAGGTGCAAGGGCGCCGTCATGTCGTTATGCTGCGCGCTCGCATTGACTGCGAAACAGGCCAGCAGCATGCCGGCGATCGGTAGCAGTTTGGCTTTCATTGGGGGGTCTCCTGTTATTTGAGCTGGTGGATTGTAAAGTTGTCGATCTCCTGGCGCGACTGGGTCGTGCGGAAACCGAAATAGCCATCCGCGAGCGGCTCCGGGTCGCGGTACGAAAAAAGGGTTTCGCCATCGAGCTGCAACTGCGTGCAGCCCTTATAGACGGCGATCTCCACCTGATAGTCGCGGTTTGCTTCGAGCAGATGCGCGCGGTCGGTGTATTCCGACAGCAGCACGCGTTCGCCCTTGCCGTCATAGCGCCGGAATCGCGAGGTGGTATTGGTGTTGCCGCCGATGCCGACGTAGTACAGCCGCAGCGGATCGTATTGTTCGAATTCGCCGGTGCGCGTAAATAGCGATGCATTGGCCGGGTCGCGCGCCATCCAGAACACGTTAAAGTCCGACAGCCGGTCGTTCTTCCCTCCGGCCATGACGACTTTGCGCGTAAAGCGGATCACGAAGTTGCCCGAAAGCGGCTTCTTGAACCAGACAGTCGCGCCGCCGTCGACATCCATGACCAGCTTGCCGTTCTTGACCCCGATCTGCGCGCCGGTGCGCACACGGTATTCGGCGCTCCATTGGTCCATGCCTTTATCGAAACGGTCGGCATAGAGCTGTTTGCCTGGCTGCCCCGCCATGCAGGTCGACAGCGCGGCCGCAGCGATCAGTCCCAGACTCATTGATTGGCAAAATAGGCGCCGAGCGGATTACCGTTCAGCGATTTCAACCCTGCCACCACGCGTTCCGCATTCACTTGCGCGCCGGCCTCGTTGGTATGGGTGCGCGCATCGGAAAACAGGGAATTGACCTTGTCGGCGCCAAGCTGGCGATAGGCATCAGCCACCAGCATCGTCAAATCGATAAACTGGGCGCCGCCGGCCTTGGCCACTTCCTGGTCCCATTGCGCAAAACTGGCGAAGTCGCGCTCGGCCTGCCACTTGTCCTTGTGCGGAACCGGTGCGAGCAATACCACCGTCGCGCCTTTGGCCTTGGCGTCGGCGACATATCTGGCCATATACCAGCCGAAGCTGTGTACCTGTTCCTTGCTGCCGTCCGGCCGTGTGTCTTCGACGGTCTCGGGGCCGATACCCGGCGCCGAGGCACGGTTTTTCATCGCCGGATCGCCAATGCGTCCGCCATCGTTATGGCCGAACTGGATCAGCACCGTGTCGCCCGCCTTCAGCTGCGCCGCCACTTTATCCCAGCGGCCCTCGGTGAAAAACGTGCGGCTGCTACGCCCGCCGATCGCATGATTAACGACGTTGATCTTGCCGCTGTTGAAGAACGGCGCAATGCGCTCACCCCAGCCGATGGCGCCATTCATGCCGCCGCTCTTGACGGTCGAATCGCCCACCAGATGCAGCGTCGGCAGCGCTTGATTGGCGGCCTTTTCCTCCGGCACCTTGGCGGCATCGACCACCGGGCGGTCGTCTTCGCGCGGACGCGGGCTTGCCAGGAAAGGCAGGGGCGGCGTGATCTTCAGCGCCTTCAGTCCATCGGCCACGATTTGCGCATTCAATTCGGCGCCGGCCAGATTGGTATGGACGCGCTCATCGGGCGGGCCGGCCGGGAACATCTTCATGACCGCCTCGCGCCCGATCTCGTCGTATTTACGCGCCGCCAGTTCATTGAGGTCGATAAAGCCGACCTTTTCCTGCTGCGCCACCTGCTGCGCCCAGCCGGCGAAATCGGCTTTGCCGCGCGCGACCTTGCCATTGGCATCCCACATCTTGCGCGGAATCGGCGACACCACCACGGCAATGGCGCCACGCGCCTTGATCTCATTGATGAATTTGCGCAGATACCAGCCATAGCTGTGCACCACTTCGTGCTTGCCGGTCAGGAGATTGTCGATTTCCTCGGCTTCTTCGCCCACACTGCGAATCACCCCGCGCGCGCGGCTGTTGTCGTTAATCGGGCTGGCATCGTTATGCCCGAACTGCATCAGCACCACATCGCCTTTCTTGATCAGGGCGTAGCTCTTTTCCCAGTGGCCGCTGCTGATATAGGTCCGGCTGCTCAAGCCGCCCACTGCGCGGTTGACCACATTGATCCTGGAAAGGTCGAAATGCCGGGCAAGCGGATTACCCCAGCCCCACTGCCCGTCGGCGCCTTTTCCCTGGCCATCGTCCTTGCCGTTGCGGACCGTCGAGTCGCCGATCAAAATCAGCGAGCGCAAGGCCGGATTGGCCGGTTCCGGCAGCACCACCTGGGCACGGGCCGGATCGGTGGTGGCGGTGAATGGCGCGATCTGCGCCAGCGCAGGCGCGCACACCAGCGAAAGCAGCAGCGCGCGGCGCAAGTTGTCGAAATTTGGCATACGTTCGTTATCGAAATCGGATGGAAAGTGAATTCTATGCGAGTCAAACGGCGCAGCACAGGCCAGCCGGAAAGAATCAGGGAAATGATCAGTTACCAATCAAAACCAGCGCCACGATGCGCAAACCAAGGACGCGGCGTTCCAGAAAACCTGATGAATCATCCCAAATTAATTTCGCCATAATTATTCGCAGGAAAGCTATGCTGGAAGCCTGTCCAACACTGGAGCTTCCAGATGAAACTCAATATCCTGCGTCCCATCCTGGCCGTCGGCGGCCTGTTGTTAGTGGTGATCATCCTGGCGCCGTTCGCGCAGGTGCCGACCGGTTTCCGGGGAGTGATCACCACCTTCGGCAAGCCGAACGAAGAGATTTACACCGAGGGCCTGCACTTCCGCTGGCCGCTGGTGCAGCGCATGCATCTTGTGAACGTCTCGATTCAAAAAGGCGAAGGCGAAGGCAGCGCGGCCTCGCGCGACCTGCAGAACGTCGAGACCAAGGTGGCCATCAACTACCACACCGACCCGAGCCGGGCGGTGTACGTATTCCGCGAACTGGGCAACGAGCCGGGCGAACGGATCATCGTGCCGAGCGTGCATGAAGCGGTGAAGGCCGTCACCGCCAACTTCACCGCCGAAGAGCTGATCGCCAAGCGTGCCGAAGTCCGGAACCAGATCGTCAAGCACCTGCAGGACCGCATGAACCGGCACGGCATCGTGGTCGACGAATTTTCGATCATCGATTTCCAGTTCAGTAAAACCTTCAACGAAGCGATCGAGGCCAAGACCACCGCCGAGCAGCTGAAGATGAAGGCCGACCGCGACCTCGAGCGCATCGTGGTCGAAGCGCGCCAGAAGGTCGAACGCGCCAAGGCCGAGGCAGCGTCGCTGGCCCTGCAGCGCCAGGAAGTCACGCCCGAGCTGCTGCGCCTGCGCGAGACCGAGAACCAGGCCAGGGCCATCGACAAGTGGGACGGCCGCCTGCCCGCCACCATGGCCGGCGGCGCGGTGCCCTTCCTGGATCTGGCGGCGCAGCGCGCGGCCAAGTAATTACAGCGGCGCGAGGGTCACGTTACGCAGCTCGTACGGCGCGCCTTCCAGCTGAAAGCCGATCCGGCCGCTGGCCGGCCTGGCGCCGCTGACGCGGTTCTGCAGCACGCCGTTGACCGTGACCTCGATGGTGCCTGCGCGGCTGACGATATCGCAGGCATTCCACTGCCCCGCCGGTTTCTCGCTGTCGGGCGCGGCATGCGCCTTCAGTGGTACCGGCGCGGCGCTGGTGAGCGGCTCCGTAAAGCTGGCGCCGGCCATGGGCAGCAGGTCGCCCATGCTGCCGGCCTTGGTCTGCACCTGCTGGCTCAGCGGCCAGGCGCGGTCCTTCGGTCCTCCCTCGATATGCAGCAGCACGCCGCCGTTGCCCGGCTTGGCGGCCCAGCGCCACTCCACATGCAGGCGATAGTCGCTGTAGGTGCCGGTGCTGGCCAGGTAGCCGGCCGGCTGCCCGCTGGAGGCGATCACCCCGCCGGGCAGGACCTGAAAGGTCTGCCCGATCGGCGCCGCCGGCACCGTGACCAGTTCCCATCCGCTAAAATCGCGTCCGTTGAACATGGACGTGGCAGTGTGAGTCGTCGCGCATCCGCTCAACGCCGATGCTGCCAACAGTGCTGCGATGTGTGAAAATCTGAACATGCTGTATCTGACCGTTTCAAATAAAAAGTGGAGACCGATTGATGAAAAAAGCCGTATTGACTGCCCTCCTTGCCGGCGCCTTCGCGCTGGCCAACGCCGCCATACCATTGTGGCCTGAAGGCGTGCCCGGCGCAAAGCAGATCGGAGCCGAAAAGGTCGAGGAAGGCCGCATATCGAACGTCAGCGAACCGACCTTGACCATGTACCCGCCCGCGGTCGACCGTCCCACGAAAACCGCCGTGATCATCTGCCCCGGCGGCGGCTATCAATACGTGTCGGCCGCGCGCGAGGGCGAACAGTTCGCCACCTGGCTCAGTTCATTGGGCGTGACCAGCTTCGTGCTCAAGTATCGCATGGCCGAATTCGGCCACCCCGCACCGCTGCAGGACGTGCTGCGCGCGGTCCGCCTGGTACGCTCGCAGGCGGCGCAATACGGCATCGATCCGGCCCGCATCGGCGTCATGGGCAGCTCCGCCGGCGGCCACCTGGCGGCCACCGCGGGCACCCTGTTCGACCATCCGCTCGGGCGCACCGGCGCGGCGCTCGACAGCGTCAGCGCGCGGCCCGACTTCCTCATGCTGCTATATCCCGTGATCGCCATGGACGGTCCCGCGATTCATGCCGGCTCGCGCAGGAATCTGGTCGGCGCCAATCCGAACGCCGAGACGCTGCGCCTGATGTCGGTCGAAAAGCAGGTCACCGCCAACACCCCGCCCACCGTGCTGTTTCATTCGCAGGACGACGGCGCCGTGCCGGTCGAGAACAGCATCATGTTCTATCAGGCGCTCACGCGTGCCAAGGTGCCGGCCGAAATGTACCTGTTCGAACACGGCGGGCATGGGATGGGCATGCGCACCGGCCAGGGCAACGCGTCGCTATGGCCGCGCCGCGCCGAAGAATGGCTGCGTGAGCATAAGCTGATTGCACGATAGCGCTTACTCGAAGCGGAACATCGGCACCAGCGGCCACTCGGTCGGCCGGTTGCCCGGCTGGACCTCCATCAGGTCCGCCATGTAATCCCACCAGCGCTGCATCACCGGATGCTTGGGCAGATCGGCGCTGGTCTCGCCGTCGCGCAGCTTGAGCACCGCGAACAGATGCAGCGTTTCCTCGTCGAGGAAGATGGAGTAATCGTAAATCCCCGCCTCGGACAGCGCCTGTCCAAGATCCGGCCACAGTTCATCGTGACGGCGGCGATATTCGTCCACCGTCCCGGGCTTGAGTTTCATGCGGAATGCGCGCTGCTTCATTTTTTCCCTGCCAGTTGTTTGAGTTCGGACGCGGCCAGCATGAACGCGCCAACCCCGTAGTTAAAGCTCGACGATGGGCGATAGTAGGCCGGCTCGGCGCCGGTCTGCTGGATGTTGCCAAGACGCCCATCGGCGTACACGTTCTTCAGAATGCCCTTCCACGCGCGCTCGATCACCGGCCTGTAGGTCTTGGCATCGAGATAGCCGCGGTTCACCCCGTACGCCATGCCGTACACGAACAGCGCCGAACCCGACACCTCCGGTGCCGGCCAGGCGACGGGATCGAGCAGGCCGGCGTGCCACAGCCCGTCGGGGTCCTGCAGCCTGGCCACCGCCACCGCCATCTCGCGCAGCTGCCCAATATAGAACGGGCGCTGTGGATCGTGGGCCGGAACGAAGTCGAGCGTCTGCGCGATCCCGCCCATCACCCAGCCTTCGCCGCGCGACCAGAAGACCTTCCTGCCGTTCGGCTCCCGTTTGCCGATGTAGCTGACGTCGCGCGCGTACAGGTGCTCTTGCCGGTCGTACAGCAGATCCGACGTCCGCTGCCAGTTGGTGTGGATATAGTCGAGGTACTTGCGCTCGCCCGTGGCCTTGAACATCTTGGCCCAGACCGGCGGAGCCATGAACAGCGCATCGCACCACCACCAGGCAATGCGCGCGTCGTTCGGCTTTATCGTCTTCAAGGGCAGCAGGTCGTCCAGCTCCATGCGCGTCAGCTTGAGCAGCGACTCGCGCTTTTCCGTGAAATACAGATCGATATAGATCGAGCCGATCGACACGTCGTCGGCGTTCGGCAGCCGGTCGCGCATCTGCCAGTCGAAGTGGCGGCTCATGTCCAGCATGGCATTGCGGTACTTGGGGTCGCCCGTCGCTTCGGTCGCGGCCAGAAAACCGGCATACATCACCGTCGAGGTCCAGGTGCGGTCGAAGTATGGTCTCGAACGCGCCAGCTGCCAGTCGGCGACCTTGCGCAGCGCCTTGTCGACGGCGGCCGGTTCCAGCGCCGCCGACAGATCGGTGGCATACG
>CBFGOU010000239.1:0-7006 GCA_965650445.1 uncultured Oxalobacteraceae bacterium
GGCGTGTGCGCAAAGACCGCTATTCCGAGCTCCGTTCCCAGGCGACCACCGACCTGGAACGCATCGAGATGTCCTACATCGGCGGCTAGAATTCGCCTGTGGGAGCAATGGTCGCTTCAGTAGGGCGGCGTCATTTGCCGCGTGGTTGGTCCGATCTCGGCCGCCAGCTGCTCGGCGGTGGCGTCACGAAAAATCTTGGCATAGCCGCGCGGCCGGTCCTGCTCGTCGCGCAGGGGCACCATCACGCCGTCGGCGAAAAAGCGCGTGCCGTCGCGCCGCAGATGCCAGCGGCGGTCTTCGGCGCGTCCCGTCTCCAGCGCGCGGCGCAATTCCGCCTCCGGCACACCGGCGGCGCGGTCCTCGGGGGTAAAGATGATCGCGCTGCTCTGCCCGCGCGCGCTGCCGGCCCACCAGCCGGTGATCGACTCGGCGCCGCCCTCCCATTCGGTGATGATGCCGTCGGCGTCGGTACCGATGAAGGCATAGTCGCGCGTATTGTCGAGAATCAGGCGGATACGCTCGTCGCGCGTTTTCAGCGCCGCCAGGTGGCTGGCCTGCTGGTGGCGCGCGATCTCGGCGGTTTTCTGGTGCAGCTCGATGAACACTGCCACCTTGGCGCGCAGGATCACCGGATTGACCGGCTTGGTCAGGTAATCGACCGCGCCCAGCGCGTACGCCTGCTCGATCGGGAACTCGGCATCGCTGGCCGCAGTCAGAAAAATGATGGGCACATCGTGTGCGCGCGGATGGGCGCGGATCAATTCGGCGGTCTGGTAACCGCTCAGGGTCGGCATGCGCACATCCATCAGCACCAGCGCGACGTCGCGCTCGAGCAGCTGGCGCAGCGCGTGCTCGCCCGAGGTCACGCTCACCAGCGTCTGCCCCAGCCCGGCCAGCACCGATTCGAGCACCGCCAGATTGGCGGGCTGGTCGTCGACAAGCAGAATGGTGCTGGAATCGGCGTGATCGGCAGCAGGCGAATTTGAAAGGTTCATCCAGGTCGCAGTGATCGAGGGTCCGGCGCGAAGCGTCAGCGTGACAATGTAGGGGGAGCTAGTTGGATTGTCAATTGTGCGCATGGCAAATGTGCTCACGCTGGGAACTTTGCCGGGATCGCTACGTCTAAATTGACGCTTTCACACCATCCGGAATGTGCGCCTCATGCCCGAACGCTTTCTCGCCTCGGTACTGCCCCAGCACGAAGCGGCCGAACTCTATCGGCTGATGGTCATCGGCATCCAGGACGTGGCGGTATTCCTGATGAACCGGGACGGCATCATCACGGTGTGGAACAAAGCCGCCGAGATCATGAAGGGCTACAGCGCCGACGAGGCCCTCGGCCAGCATCTGGGTTTTCTGTTCACCGACGCCGACCGCGCGGCGCGCCTGCCCGAACACAACTTAAACAAGGCGGCCCAGGACGGCGTGTATTCCGAGGAAGGTTGGCGCAAACGCAAGGATGGCAGCCTGTTCTGGGCGCACATCGTCCTCACGGCGCTGCGCTCGGACAGCGGCGAGCTGCTCGGCTTCTCCAAGGTCACGGTGGACTTGAGCCGGCACAAGATGCTGGAGCAATGCGAAATGGAAAACCGTGAAATCGACCTGATTCTCCAGGCCGCCGAATCGGGCACCTGGAAGCTGACCGGCGACGGCCAGATCGAGATGTCGCGCCACCTGCGCGAACTGCTGGGCTACACCGGCGCCAGCCAGGCCGAGCGGCTCGACGACTGGATTTCCCGCGTGCACGCCGACGACCGCGCTCCCCTGCGCGCCCGGCTTGCACTGGCGCGCGCGGATTCGCACGCCGCCCCCCTGGAAATCGAGCTGCGCCTGCTGCGCCGCGACGGCCAGGCGCGGTGGTTCTTCATGCGTGCCAACTGGCACTACGGCGACCCGGAACAGCCGCCGCAATTCATGGGCGTGTGCGTGGCGATCGACAACCTGAAACGGGCCGAGCTGGAAAAGCGAAGCCTGATCCGCCAGCTCGAACAGGAACGCACGCGCTTTTCCAGCATACTGGATCAGCTGCCGACCGGAGTGGTGCTGGCCGAGCTACCCACCGGTAAGCTGGTCTACCAGAATGTCGCCATGACCGCGATGATGGACCAGGACCTGAACCACATGAATGGATGGAAGGATTACCCCAACAATCAGTTTCTCGACAGTAGCGGCAAGCCCCTTCCCAACACCGACTTGCCGCTCACGCGCCGGGTGCGCGGCGACGGCGCCATGCCGCCCACCGAAGAACTGGCCTACCTGCGGCCCGACGGCCACCTGACCCATCTCGCCGTCACCACCGAACGCGTGGTCGATACCGACGGCATCGAACGGGTTGTGGTGGCGGTAGCGCACGACATTACCGAACTAAAAAAAGCCCAGCTGTCGGTGGCCATGGAGAAGGAACGCGCGCTGGTGACCCTGGCCGCGATCGCCGACGGCGTCATCACGGTCGACCGCGACGGCACCGTCACGTCCATGAATCCGGCCGCCGAATCCCTGGTGGGGCTCCACCATGAACGCGCGCTGGGCCAGCACGTGTGCGACGTGCTCAGCTTCGAGGAAGACCACGCGGCGCAGACCTTGCGCGACGCGCTGGCCACCTGCCTGGACGAGCGCCGCGTGGTCAAGAACCTGCCGCCGCTATCGATCGCCCACCCGCACGGCACCAGCCACGCGGTCGAGCACGCGCTGGCGCCGGTGCCGCTCTCCGGTGGCGAACTGATCGGCGCGGTACTGGTACTGCACGATGTCACCGAAGCGAAGCGCCTGCTGCGCCGGCTCGGCTACGAAGCCAGCCACGATGCGCTCACCGGGCTGGTCAACCGGCGCGAATTCGAAGTGCGCCTGCAGCGCGCCATCGAACGCGCGCACGCGCCCGGCAGCGCCGTCAACGCCGCCCTGCTCTACCTCGACCTGGACCAGTTCAAGATCGTCAACGATACCTGCGGCCACCCGGCCGGCGACGCCCTGCTCAAGCAGCTGGCCCAGTCCTACGCCGAGCACGTGCGCGAACGCGACACCCTGGCGCGCCTGGGCGGCGACGAATTCGCCCTGATCGTCGAGCACTGCGACCTCGATCACGCGCTCAGCGTGGCCCACAAGATCCTGGACGCGACGCGCAACCTGCGCTATGTCTGCAGCGGCCGCCTGTTCCAGCTGGGCGTGTCGATCGGCGTGACCCCGATCGACGCCCGCACGGCCGGCCTCGAAGACACCATGCGGCGCGCCGACCACGCCTGCTACATGGCCAAGGAACGGGGCCGCAACCGGGTTTACGTGCACCACCACGGCGATGTCGAACTGGCACAGCGGCGCAGCGATATGCACTGGGTCACGCGGCTGTCGCACGCCTTCCAGTACGGCCAGCTGGAGCTGTACTGCCAGCCCATCGTGGCCCTGGGCCGCCCGGCATCGGCGGCGCATCACTACGAAATCCTGCTGCGCCTGCGCGACGGCGCCGCGCGCCCGATCGGCCCGGCCAGCTTCCTGCCGGCAGCCGAACGCTACGACGTGATCCTCAAGATCGACCGCTGGGTGCTGATGCACACGCTCGAATGGCTGGCCGACAATCCCGAACATACCGAGCAGTTGCAGTTGTGCAGCATCAACCTGTCGCGCCGCTCCCTGGCCGACCGCAGCTTTCACAAATACGCGGCCGACCTGATCGACCATGCCAAAGTCCCGGCCAACAAACTGTGCTTCGAAATCACCGAACACGGCGCCATTGCCGACATGAACACCACCATCAGCTTCATCGAAGCCCTGTCGGCGCGCGGCTGCCGGTTCTCGCTGGACGATTTCGGCACCGGCATGACCTCGTTTTCCTGCCTCAAGCAATTACCGGTCGACTTCATCAAGATCGACGGTTCCTTCATTCAAACCATGGCATCGAGCGAAGTGGACTTCGAAATGGTGCGTTTCACCAACGACATCAGCCACAAGATGGGCCGCCAGACCATCGCCGAATACGTCAGCGACCCAGCCATCCTGGCCAACCTGGAAAAGATCGGCGTCGACTACGCCCAGGGTTACTGGGTCGGCAAGCCGCGCCCGCTGCCCCGCCAAGCGGCCGCGAAGTTGCGAGCTGGCAATACCCCGGAAATCTGATCGGTATATAGTCGTTCCAGCACCGACGCGGCCGGCCGGGCCGACATCTGCACGCGAGGTTCCACATGACACACCACACCGACAACGAGCCACAGCTGGCCGCAGCGGAGATGCCGTTCTCCACATTGCTGTACCGCTTTCTGTTTTTCGACTGGCTGTTCCGCGACACCAGCGCCGCGCGCGACCTGTACGAGCGCCACGCCGCCGTGCAGCACAACCGGCGCATGTGCAAGTATTTCCCCACCTATTTGCGGCGCTGGTCGTTCTTCACCGCCTTCGATTTCGGCCTGGGCTGCCTGTTCGAGCGCGCCCTGCAGGCGAGCGTGCTGTCGGCCTGGTTTTTCACCTGGTCGTGCGTCACCCTGACCGGCATGGTGATCATCTCGGTGGCCTGGGCCTTCCTGGCCAACGCCAAGCTCAATTGATTAGATCAAGGTTGACTAAGCAATTGACTGCCAGATTGTCGCCCCGTATTCGGAAGCGTCAAACGATGGCATGATTTCACGCCGTTTGGAAAATCGACGGCTATCGGTCTTCGCCGGACTGAACCATTCTCCCTCTTGCGGACATGCATGTCTTCCGGCGACACGCAGGATATGTTGGCCACTTTCGATTGTCACGGACGGCGCGGAATACTTTGTCACGATGCGACTCTATCATTCGATTAAATTTTCGCACGGGACGCTCTTGCGTACTGCTTTCTTGTTGACCCAGGTGACTTCCCTGCACGTCGTTGGCGTGAATTTTCCCGTCAAGCGATCCCATGCGTAAGTAAGATTCGCGTGACGTCGTCCCCTGGTCCTTGGCGAGAAAAGCCACCGGGCGTCCCTGCTTGTCGTATCCCAAGGCCTTGAGGTTGGCGATGGGCGGCGTGGCTAAAACTTCGCAAAGTCCTTTGCCGTGCTTTCGCATCAGCAGGGTGACCGGGGAATTGGTTTCGGAAGTCGTATCGCTGGCGGCGTAGTAGACCTGTTTTCCGTAGCGCTCCTCCTTAATGACGAGATTTTCGTCATCGCGATACGCGCTGCCATACTTCGCCACCATGTACGAGCCGCCGTTGGTGCCGGCCAGTTCGGCCGCCGTCACTTAACTGTCAAACGGCCGCGCCACCGCGCCGGCAGTCAGCAGTCCGACCACCCCCCCAAACTCATGCGTTCAATTGCCAGATCGTCATACCATATTCCGATGAATCGAAAGCAGGCATGATTTCGCCAACCTTAAAACGGTGTGCGCTATCCGCTTTCGCCGGGGTGAACCAGATGCCTTCGTGCGGACATGGCTGGCCACCGACGACACGCAGCATTTGCCGACCATCCACAAGTTTCACAGGACGCCGTGGCATGCTTCGAGCGTAGTCAACCATGTCTTTGGGGTAGACGATTTCGTCGCGATAGGAGCTATCGTCGATATCGTATAGATAGGTGAAGGCGCCTGCGCACATTGCCCAGTATCCGAAGTACGGACTGAACTCTGGAGTTATTTTTTCATGCTTCCCCCAAAAGTGCGCACGCCCCTTCATCGATGGATACCATTTGCTTAGGTATTTCTTCATGGTTTTGGCTTGTTCAGTCGGGGTATCGCCATCGATTGCTTGGACCAACATTTGATAGGGCTTGCCCCATAATAATTCGTCCAACAAAGGGCGATCCGGGAGATAGAAATCTAACAATTCTTCGATGACCAGATCGACGCCATCATAGTCAGTACCTTCCAGCAATCCAAAGATCCTTGGAACAAGGTCTTCACGATGAAGCAGGACCGCAGCACTTAATAGATTAAGATAATTGACATATTCGTCCATAGGATCGATAAGTGTAAAAACCGGCTGATAGCGATCAATTGGAACGTCCAGTCCAGATTCCGCCGCGCGCTCATAGCCTACGACAACGGCGGTGAGGAACTCAGCACACTCCGCGCAGTCCGCCCCCGCCGTGTAGCGAAGCTGAAACTCCTTTCGTAGGCCTGCCGCAATAATCTCAAGCGTTGAGCTCTTTTCATACGGTAGGTCTCGCTGTCGCTCAAATTTCTCTTCCAAAAAGAGTCTATCCGACCGAAGGAACGAGATTGTATTATCAAAAGCTTCTTTGGAAATATATGGCTGGCGACGTTTTTCATTAAAACTGGCATTCATTGTTTTCTCGGTTTCATTTTGGAGGGGCGTTTTGGCAGTCCATGCGATAAATACCTCTCGTTTGCGGCGTCAAGGTCAGTGTCACCATATTCCTTCCTGATCGCATGAATAGCGTGTTCAGTCGCATATTTTTGCGCATCTCGCGGATTGCCAACCAGACCCTCGCTTAGAATCTTAGTTGCCGCTATCACGTGTTCTTCGGCTTCGGTCGGTGTAACCAGAAAAACGTGCCGCGAATAGTTTCCGTCGATCCGCGATATTAAAAGGTCAAAATCCTCCGTTAGCCGCTTCTTTATCCATCCATGGCTCATCTGCATAACCTTCGACTGCGTGGGAGTGGACTTTTTCGGGACAGGTTGTGCACCCATTTTCCCAGCCTTGGACTTGCGCGGAACCTTCGTTTTTCGTTCCGATGTGGCTCTCGGGCCCTCATTTGCATCTCCAAGCAGCTCAATGACATCAGCTGGCACATTCATTCGCGCCTTCGCTTCGACGATTGCATATTCGTGCGGTGCCGAGCGGGTGGTAAACCAAACTGAATCAATTCCACCAAGGACAACGTGCGCGCTCGGCGTGCACAGATACAGCGGTACGCCGTCATCGTTAAGCTTCTTGTGCTTGCTTTGCCAGCCGGCTTCTTTGCCTCCGCCTGCGGCGCCGATCATGTCGTGCATATTCCAATCGAGCCCCCATTTCTTATGCTCAATGACGTAGTGTTCCACAATATGCTCGCCCAGCAGTCCTTTCAACATATTGTTCAATGGCCTG
>CBFGOU010000240.1:0-6999 GCA_965650445.1 uncultured Oxalobacteraceae bacterium
GTCCGAAGGCGGCTGGTCGATGCTGGCGCTGCTGTTCACCGGCATGCTGCTGGTGATCATGCTGTCCGGCTCGATCTGGGTGATGTACCACCTCAACACCAACATGATGCCGTCGATGCATCAGATGCAGTCGATGCCATGACACCCCGGGCGCGCCGAGTCGCACTGGCGCTGATCGCGCTGGTGCTGTTCGGCGGTTTTATCGCGCTGGGCAGCTGGCAAGTCGCGCGCCTGCAATGGAAAACGGCGCTGATCGAGCGCGTCAACGCAAGGGTGCATGCGCCGCCGGTGGCCCCGCCTGCCGACCCGTCCGATAAGGAGTATCTGCGCGTCAAGGTGAGCGGGATCTTCCTGCACCGGCTGGCCGTGCCGGTACAGGCGGTCACGGTGCTTGGGCCGGGTTTCTGGGTCATGACCCCGCTCAAGCTGGCCGATGGCGCGATCATCCTGGTCAACCGTGGCTACGTCCCCAAATTTATACCCGAGCCGGTCGTGAGCGGACCGGTCGAAGTGACCGGCCTGCTGCGCCTGTCCGAGCCGGGCGGCGCCTTCCTGCGCGATAACGATCCCCGCCACCAGCGCTGGTACTCGCGCGACGTGGCCGCCATCGCCAAGGCCCAGGGCCTGCAGCGCGTGGCGCCGTATTTCATCGATGCCGAAGCCTGGCCGCAGGGCGCGGGCAACTGGCCGGTCGGCGGCCTGACCGTGATCGCGTTTCACAACAATCACCTCGTCTATGCGCTGACTTGGTATGCTTTGGCTGCGATGGTGGCCGGGGCTTACCTGTTTGTGCGAAAACTGGACCGTCGTTCCCGCGCAGGCGGGAACCCATGCTGAGCGTGCGCGGCATGGGTTTCCTCGTTCGCGGGAACGACGGCAGGGGAGGCGGATGCAACACAACACGGATTCAATGCAAGGTTTAAGGCAGCTCATTCAGGGCAATGTCGGCAGTGCGGCCGGCCACAAGAACATGATGCACCTGATTCAGCTGCGCTGGATCGCCGTGGTCGGACAGATCACGACCATCGCCACGGTCAGCTGGGGCTTCGGCGTCGAGCTGCCGGTGGTGTACATGCTCGAAGTGCTGGCCTGCCTGATCGCCTTCAATCTGGCCAGCCACCTGCGCTGGCACGAGCGGCGCCACGTCACCAACAACCAGTTGTTCCTGGCGCTGCTGGTGGACGTGATCAGCCTCACGGCCCAGCTGCACCTGTCCGGCGGCATCACCAACCCCTTCGTGTTCCTGTATCTGCTGCAGGTGATCCTGTCGGCCGTGCTGCTGGAAGTGTGGTCGACCTGGTCGATCGTGGCCATCACCAGCGTGTGCCTGGCCGGCCTGGCCCTGTTTTCGCTGCCGCTGCCCTTGCCGCTGGATTACCGCGACGGCGTGTTCAGCCTGTACGTGCAGGGCATGCTGATCTGCTTCCTGCTCAACGCCGCGCTGCTGGTGAGCTTCATTACCCGCATCAGCGCAAACCTGCGCGCCGGCGACGCCGAGGTGGCCAATCTGCGCCAGGTGGCGGTCGAAAAGGAACACATCGTACGCATGGGCCTGCTGGCATCCGGCGCCGCCCACGAACTGGGCACGCCACTGGCCACCCTGTCGGTCATCCTGGGCGACTGGAAGCGCATGCGCGAAGTCGCCGCCAACCGGGTGATGCTGGAAGAAATCGAAGAGATGGAAATCCAGCTCAAGCGCTGCAAAGCCATCGTCAGCGGCATTTTGCTGTCGGCCGGCGAGGTGCGCGGCGAATCGTCGTCCAGGACCACCATCAGGAGCTTCCTCGACCAGCTGGTGGCCGAATGGCGCGCCACCCGGCCGGTGTCGTCGCTGGCCTACGCCAACCGCATCGAGGCCGACGTGCCGGTGGTGTTCGACGCCGCGCTCAAGCAAATGATCGGCAACATACTCGACAACGCCTCGGAAGCCTCGCCCGAGTGGCTCAGCCTGGAAGCGGACATGGCGGGCGATACCTTGACCCTGACGGTGACCGACGCCGGACCGGGCTTCGACGAGGCCACCCTGGCCGAGTTCGGCAAACCCTATAATTCCAGCAAAGGCCGGCCGGGTGGCGGGCTGGGACTGTTCCTCAGCGTGAACGTGGCACGCACCCTGGGCGGCACGGTCAGCGCCCACAATCGCAGCGAAGGCGGGGCGGTGGTCAAGATCAGCTTCCCGCTGTCGAGCCTGATGGTCGACAAGGAGGGCGGCAATGTCTGAACGGGTGCTGATGATCATCGAGGACGATGAAGCGCTGGCGCGCACCCTGGGCCGCTCGTTCGAGCGGCGCGGCTACACGGTGCTGATGGCGCAGAACCAGGACGAGGCCGCCGGCCTGCTCAAGCGGCACAGCCCCGGCTATGCGGTGGTCGATCTCAAGCTCAAGAACAACGCCTCGGGGCTGAACTGCGTGCAGATGCTGCACCAGCACGATGCGGCCATGCTGATCGTGGTGCTGACCGGATTTGCCAGCATCAACACGGCGGTGGAAGCGATCAAGCTGGGCGCCTGCCAGTACCTGGCCAAGCCCTCCAACACCGACGACATCGAAGCGGCCTTCGGCCACGTGGCCGGGCAGGCCGAGGTGGAAGTGAGCAACCGCGCCACCTCGGTCAAGACGCTGGAGTGGGAGCACATCCACGCGGTGCTGGCCGAGACCGATTTCAATATCTCCGAAGCGGCACGCCGGTTGGGAATGCACCGGCGCACCCTGGCGCGCAAGCTGGAGAAGCAACGTGTCAAATGAAGTAATGCTGCCCGCCACCCGGTGGATCGGTGTATTGCTGATGCTCGGCTTCGCGATTGCATCGTTCCGCTACGCGTGGCAGCTGCGTGGCCGGCTCCCCCGGCCTTCCTTGCGGGCGCTGGCGCGCACGCTGCACAAACAGCGCAAAGCGCGCAAACTGCCGCCCTGGCTGGAGTTATTGCATGTCGTCGGATGGGCGTTCGCGTTCCTGTCGATCGCGGTGGTGGTCTCCGGCTATCCCACTGCCGGCAGGTGGATCATGATGCCGGTGCTGGTGGTCTTTTTTCTCGCCGGGATGGTCGACCTGACCATCCGCATCAAGTACGTGGTGCGCCACGTCTGGTCCGGTATGCTAGGGAAAGTCTTCGCCGTCTCATTCGGCGCCGCACTCGCCCTGGCCGCGCTGGCGCTGGCCAAGCACATCGTGCACGACATTACCCACATCGATCCAAAGTATCTGCTCGAATCAACCGGCGCTCTGGCGGCACTGTTGCTGCCGGTGGTCTACTGTATGTTCGGCATTTGCGCGCTCGTTCTCATCTTCGTGTTTCAAATGATCGCGGTCGGGATTTTCATGACCGTGTCACTCTTGGTCGGATATTGGCGCCCGCTGCTTGGGGCGAGCAGGGGAGAACGGCTGCGTTTGCTGTATTACCGCATTACGCATGGGAAGCGGCCGCCCGGCGGGAAATTACCCAAGCGCAAGCTGTTCCAGGTAGATGATTTGTCCATGTTCGCACGACCGGTCTGCACCGCCGCGGTGATTGCGGTGGTCGGAGGATTGCTGGCCGAGTTTGCCAACGCGGCCTCAGGCCTGCGCCAGACGGTGGAGTATGCCATTGTCGGCATGGAGTATCGCAGCGCAACAAGCTGCCTGAATCTTCCCAAGGATAGCCTGGTCGCCTACATGGAAGACGGCAACGTGTCGGTGGCATCGGGCGACGCGCGCAAGCGCCGTTTCGAGGTTCAAAAGTGCGCGCTGACCAAGGCCGATGACGGCGAGCGCGCGTCATCGGCTGGTCTGTGAATCAGCCTCGGATCAGCACCAGTGTGGACCCATCCTTGGCATTGCGGATATCGCCGAAGCTGCTCGACGGCGGCGGCCCCGGCAGCAGGTACAGATCGGCAAATTGGATGCCGCTGAACAGGGCCAGCTTGGCGCGCAGCGCTTCGGTCAGTGGTCCGGCTCCGGCCACCAGCTGCGGCTGCAGGCTGTCGAAGATATCGCCGGAAAAGATCCCGCCCTCGACCCAGACATACACCCAGGCCACATAGCCGTCGATGTGGCCGGCGGCGGTGAGCACCAGTTCGATGTCGTAACGCACTTGCGCATCGTAATCGGGCCACCAGTCCAGTTCGACATTGAGGTCTTGCTCGATACTGACAAAGATCTTGCCCGAATCGTGGCCCGGCCAAAACAGCGTGTAGATGCGTGGATCGCCCCTGCGCGACACCTGGGTGCCGGCCAGGCGCCGGTCCAGCTGGGCGACGAATTCGGGCGCGATCTGTTCGCGCAGCGAAATGACCAGCTCGCCGCTGCGGTTGCGGTTGACCATGATGGCCGACTCGATATCGTCGTTGAGCGCGCCGCCGACATAGCTCCACCAGCTGGTCCAGCCATCGGCCATATTGAGGGAGGCGTAATTGCCGAGGAAATTATTCTCGGTAAAGGCGTACACATTGCCATTGGTGCCGGCGTAGGCGTTGGCGCGCAGCGAAGAGATTTCGTTGCGCAGGGTGCTGCCGAACTTGATCCACACGTAGCGCCAGCTGTTGTTGAGGTTAAAGGTTTCGACCGGAGCACCGAAGTTGATGTGCTTATAGAATTCTGCGAAGACAGCCATTTTGGGGCCTCCGTGGGGGTCAGGTTGGCTGCTCGGAACCGCCCGTCTTTTCCTGGGCACTTCCGCCTTTCATTTGAGTGAAGTACTGGTCGCCGAACGCGGCGGTCAATACGCGTTGTTGCAGGGCTTTGAGCTGCTCGTTGTCGGTGGCTTGCGCGGCGAAGTCGCCGTAATGCTCCAGCAGGGTGGGAGTGAGCAGGGCGCGGTTGTTCTCGTCCATGCGTTTGAGCACGTCCTCGATGGCCGCCAGCAGCGCGCCGGAGCGGCCCAGGTCGACAAATTCATTGCCGGCGCGTGGCGCGGCCGGCGGCGCCACCTTCATGATTTCCTTGACCTCGCCGCGCGCCACGAATGGCGGTGGCGTCAGCCGGGTCAAGCCTTCGGTGCGAAAATTGCGCGCCACCGATACCGGCTTCTTCGGTGTCTGGCCGAACTCGCCGGCCAGGCGCGTCTCTTCCCGTATATGTTCCGCGCGGGTCATCGGACCCTGCGGTTTCTTCGTTTCCATTTCAGCCTCCTTGCCATCAGAACGAAAGTTCATTCTATTTGCCCAAAATATGGGCAGGTCTGACCGCCAGCAAGGTCGATGCAGATCAGCTTGGAGGCGGGGAACTTTAGCGGGAGGCAGCAAATATTCGGTTGAGCGACAGATGTGCCAAAGTAATGCGCCGAACGCAGCCCGTGGTTCAGCGGGACAATTGTGCTAGAATAATCGGTAGCTAGCTATCGATTAGAAGGCGAATCAAACCCGGGATTCACATGGCCACTCTTGAAGAACGCTTTTCCGCCGCACTGCACCATACGGCGCGCGCCTGGCGCCACGCCATCGACGCGCGCCTGAAGGACCTGGGCGTGGGCCAGGCAGGCTGGATGGCCATCGCGATGGTGGCGAAGGCCGGCGCGCCACTGTCGCAGAAGGAACTGGCCAGCCAGCTCTCGATCGAAGGACCGACCATGGTCGCCACGATCGACCGGCTGGTCGCGGCCGGCCTGGTCGAGCGCGTGGCCAGCGAGGAAGACCGGCGCATCAAGCGCGTGGTTCTCACCGCCGATGGCCGCAGCGTGTACGCCAAGGTGAGCGCCGAGGCAAAATCGTTCCGTATCTCGGCCCTGTCCGACGTCGACCGCGCGGCACTGAAAACGGCGACCGACATGCTGGAAGCGCTGCGCCTGAAGATCGAGGCGCTGGATGAATAGCGCAGCGGCGGCCAGCCTGGAGCGGGAGGCGCCAAACCGGCGCATGATCACCTTTTCGATCATGCTGGCCACGATCATCCAGGCGCTCGACGGCACGATCGCCAACGTCGCCCTGCCGAGCATGCAGGGAAGCCTGTCGGCCTCGCAAGACCAGATTACCTGGGTATTGACCTCGTTCATCGTGGCCGCCGCCATCGCCACCCCGCTCACGGGCTGGCTGAGCGACCGCTTCGGCCAGCGTACGGTATTTCTGGCCTCGATTGCCGGATTTACCATCGCATCCGTGTTGTGCGGGCTGTCCGGGTCGCTGGTGCAGATCGTCATCGCACGCATGCTGCAGGGCGTGTTCGGCGCAGCCCTGGTCCCGTTGTCGCAGTCTGTCCTGCTCGATATCAATCCGCGCGCAAAGCACGGATCGGCCATGGCCATCTGGGGCATGGGCGTGATGATCGGCCCGATCCTCGGCCCGACGGTGGGAGGCTGGCTGACCGATCACTATGACTGGCGCTGGGTGTTCTTCATCAACGTCCCGATTGGATCGCTCGCGTTTTACGGCATCTGGCGCTACATCCGCCCGGTTGCGCCCGCGCGCCGCATGCGCTTCGATGCCTTCGGCTTCGCTACGCTGTCGATCGCCATCGGCGCACTGCAGCTGCTGCTCGACCGGGGCGAACAGAACGACTGGTTCAGTTCCACGGAAAGCTGGATCGAAGTGGTCACCGTGGTGGTCAGCCTGCTGTACTTCGCCGTGCATACCGCCCTGACGCCGGCCGGCAAATCGTTCTTCGACTTCCGCCTGCTGAAAAACGCCAATTACGTCACTGGGCTCCTGTTCATCTTTTTGGTCGGGATGATCATGTTCTCGACGCGCGCGCTCATGCCATCCATGCTGCAGTCGCTGATGCATTATCCGCCCACCGTTGCCGGCATGGTGACCGCGCCCAGCGGTATCGGGACCATGCTGTCCATGTTGCTGGTGGGCCGCCTGACGGGCAGGATCGACACCCGCTTGCTGCTGGCCTTCGGTTTTGGCCTGACCTCGTTCTCGCTATGGCAGATGAGCCGATACACCCTGGTGCTGTCGCAGTCCGACATCGTCTGGCCGGGCGTCATCCAGGGCTTCGGCCTGGGCGAGGCGTTCGCTTTCATGAGCGGGTTGTACTTCCGCGGGAAGCTTGCCTACGCGCGCCGCTTTGCGGCGCCCCCGGATC
>CBFGOU010000241.1:0-6986 GCA_965650445.1 uncultured Oxalobacteraceae bacterium
ATGTGTAAGGCATGCCGCCAGCGTTCAATCTGAGCCAGGATCAAACTCTTCAGTTTAATCTCTGTTTGTCGGACCTTGCGGCCCGAATTCGTCCCATTGGTCCGAATTCGCTCACTCAAAATACTGACAGACCACTTCTTGCGAAGCGCCTATATTTCTTTTTTGTGAACATTTGATAATTTAAGTAATCAAGACCGAAGTCTTGGCACCTTCATCAAACGCCCACACTTATCGACTGTTAATTGTTAAAGAACTTCAATTCGGTACTGCTTGCTACTTGTCGACAAAGCGTTGTGTTTGTCAGCAGCAGAGAAGTGAGATTATGCGGCGTTTTGCGATATTCGTCAACTCCCTTTTTGCTACAGCGCCTTGCTTTCTGGCGCTCCCCGTTTTGCGGGGAGGCGAACTATAGCAAAGGTCAGCGTGCCTTGGCAAGGGCCGCAGTTTACAATTAACGCTTTGCCGCAACCGAAGCCACCATGACGATCCTGCTCTCCACCCTGAACGCCCGCTACGCCCACGCATCGCTGGGCCTGCGCTATCTGCTGGCGAACATGGGTCCGCTGCAGGAGCAGACGGTGCTGCAGGAATTCGTCATCGGCGCCAAGACCACCGAGATCGTCGAACGCCTGCTGGCGCATCAGCCGCGCATCATCGGTTTCGGTGTCTATATTTGGAACGTCGAGGAGACCACGCGCGTGGTGGCGATGCTCAAGCGGGTGGCGCCGCAGGTAGTGATCGTGCTGGGCGGCCCGGAAGTGTCGTACGAACCGAACGAACAGCAGATCGTCCAGCTGGCCGATTATCTGATCACCGGCTGGGGCGACATCACCTTTCCAAAACTGTGCGGTGAAATCCTTCACGGTCCCCAGCCGCTGATGAAGGTGCATGCCGGTGTGCAGCCGCCAATGGCCGAAATCAAGCTGCCGTATTCGCTCTATTCCGATAACGACATCGCCCACCGCACCATTTACGTCGAAGCCTCGCGCGGCTGCCCGTTCAAGTGCGAGTTCTGCCTGTCGGCGCTCGACAAGACCGCCTGGCCTTTTAATCTGGACACCTTCCTGGCCGAGCTGGAAGGCTTGCACGCGCGCGGCGCGCGGCTGTTCAAGTTCGTCGACCGCACCTTCAACCTGAATATCAAGACCAGCCTGAAGATCACGCAGTTCTTCCTCGATAAGCTGGCCGCCAATCCGGACGATCCGGTCTATGCCCACTTCGAACTGGTGCCCGACCATCTGCCGGACGCGCTCAAGGATGGCATCAGCAAATTCCCGCCCGGCGCGCTGCAATTTGAAATCGGCATCCAGAGCTTCAATCCCGAGGTACAGGCGCTGGTCAGCCGCAAGCAGGATAACGCGAAGGCTGCCGAGAATATCCGCTGGCTGAGCGAATGCTCCAACGCGCATTTGCACGTGGATCTGATTGCCGGCCTGCCGGGCGAAGACCTGGACAGTTTTGCGCGCGGCTTCGACAAGCTGGTCGCCCTGGGTCCGCACGAAATCCAGTTCGGCATTCTCAAGCGCCTGCGCGGCACGCCGATCATCCGCCACACCGAGCAGTTCGGCATGGTCTACGATCCCTGTCCGCCCTACACCATCCTGGCCAATAGCCTGATCGATTTCGCGACCATGCAGCGGCTGGTACGCTTTGCGCGGTATTGGGATCTGGTGGCCAACTCCGGGCGCTTCGTCAATACGCTACCGGTGTTGCTGGGCGACTCGCCCTTCGCGCACTTCATGGCCTTTTCCGACTGGATCTACAGCGTCACCGATGCGACCCACCGAATTGCCCTGGACCGGCTGGCGAAACTGGTCAGCCAGTATCTGCAAACACGCGGCATGAGCAAGGCGGACGCGGATGGACTGGTCGGCCAGGATTATGCCGGCAAGGTCGATGCGCCGGCCACCAACGCACCTTCGCGCCAGGTGCGCCATTTGGTGGCCTGAGCATTGCGCACAAACTCCGATAGCAGCCTAATCGATTCTCTTTTACACTGGCGCAATGCCGATTGAAAATGCGCCAACATTAACCCTCAACAACGCCAGCGGTGGCACTGCCGTTGTCGTCGCGACCGGTATCTGGCAGGTCCATGCGCTGGCACAGCGCGACGCCATCAAAGCGATCGCCGCCACCTTCAAGGCGCTGACCGGCGACACGGGGCTGGAATGGGATCTGTCACAGATCGACAGCCTGGACCATATCGGCTCCCAGATGTTCTGGAATTGCTGGGGCAAGCGGCGGCCGGCGCACCTCAAGCTGGTGCCGCGCCAGGAGGAACTGTTCAGCCGCATCGAGGAAGCCGGCAAGCTGGCCCTGCCGCAACCCCGGGCGCACCGGTTCAACTGGGTGATGCTGCTTGGCTTCGGCATCCTGACCTTTTTCGAGCATCTGCACGCCTTCATCCGCCTGATCGGCCAAGTGGTGCAGGACCTCGGCCGCTTCCTGCGCCGCCCGATGACCGGGCCGTGGAAGGAAATGTCTGCCAATATCTTTCATGCGGGCTTCCAGGCGCTGGGCATCACGGCCCTGGTCGGCTTTCTGATCGGCGTGGTGCTGTCCTACCTGTCGGCCCAGCAACTGCGCATGTTTGGCGGCGATATGTACATCGTCAATATCCTGGGCATGAGCGTGATCCGTGAACTCGGCCCCCTGCTGGCGGCCATCCTGGTGGCGGGCCGTTCAGGGTCATCCATTACCGCCCAGCTCGGTGTCATGCGCGTGACCGAAGAGCTCGATGCCATGCTGGTCATGGGCATTTCGCACGGTTACCGGCTGATCATGCCGAAAGTGATCGCGCTGGCCATATCAATGCCCTTGCTGGTGGTGTGGACCGATGGCATGGCCTTGATCGGCGGCATGATGTCGGCCAAAGTGGAACTGAACCTGTCCATCCGCTACTTCCTGCAAGAGCTGCCCGACGCGGTACCGCTGGCCAACTATGTCATCGGCCTGCTAAAAGGCACCACCTTCGGCGTGCTGATCGCGCTGGTGTCCTGCCACTTCGGCATGCGCATCGAGCCCAATACCGAAAGCCTGGGACGCGGCACCACCACCTCGGTGGTGACCGCCATTACCGTGGTGATCCTGGCCGACGCCGTGTTTGCCATCATCTTCAGCGGCGTGGGGTTCTGATGGAGCGCCTGCCGCCATCGCTGAACAAGAGGCCGAACGAGGATGTCGGTCCGCCCGTGGTGGAGATCAAGAATCTCTGGACCAGATTCGGCCGCACGGTGGTGCATCAGGATTTGAACCTGGAGATATTCAAAGGCGAAATCCTGTCCATCGTGGGCGGCTCGGGAACCGGCAAAACCGTGCTGCTGCGCCAGATGCTGGGACTGGAAAGGCCGGCAAAAGGCTGCGTGCGGGTGTTCGGCGAGGATATCAGCGAGGCCGATGCCGAACAGATGAGGCGCCTGCGCAATCACTGGGGCATGCTGTTCCAGCAGGGGGCGCTGTATTCGGCGCTGACGGTGTTCGACAATATTGCCCAGCCCATGCGCGAACTGCATGCCTTGCCGGACGACGTGATCCGCGATGCCGTGCTGCTGAAGATGCATATGGTCGGGCTGGGTGCGGAACATGCGAATAAAATGCCATCCGACCTGTCTGGCGGGATGATCAAGCGCGCCTCGCTGGCGCGCGCGCTGGCGCTGGAGCCGCAACTGCTGTTCCTGGACGAACCGACCGCCGGCCTCGATCCGGATCTGTCGGACGCGTTTGTAGCGCTGATCCAGTCCCTGCACCGCGAACTGGGCCTGACCGTGGTCATGGTCACGCACGACCTGGACACGCTGTTCGCGCTGTCGACGCGGATCGCCGTGCTGGCCGAAAAGCATGTGATTGCCGTCGGGCCGACCTGTGATGTGCTGAAGGTGGACCATCCCTTCATCAAACAATTTTTCCTTGGCGAACGTGGCCAACGGGCACTGGAAGTGCTGGAACAACAGCATCAGCCAGCGCAACAACCGGAGAACTGACAATGGAAAATCGATCGCACGCCTTAATGACGGGCTTTTTCACGATCGCCCTGCTGATCGCCGCCGTGCTGGCCGGCATCTGGTTCAACCGCGACCGCGTCGAGCGGGTGCCTTACCAGATCGCCACCACCCAATCGATTCCCGGCCTCAATCCGCAGGCGGCGGTGCGCTACCGCGGCCTGGAAGTGGGCAAGGTGGACGACATCAGCTTCGATCCCAAGATTCCCGGCCAGATCTTGATCAAGCTGGCAGTCGATCAGGAAGCGCCGATCACCAGGACCACATTTGCCACCCTGGGCTATCAGGGCGTGACCGGGATTGCCTTCATTCAGCTCGACGATGAACGCAGCGGCTCGCCGCTGATGGCCAGCGACCCGGCGCACCTCGCGCGCATTCCGCTGCGGCCCGGCTTCCTGGACCAGCTGGAAAAACGCGGCACGGTAATTCTGGACAAGGCCGAAGCATTGACCAACCGACTCAACGACCTGGTCAGCCCGGAACACCAGAAAGTCATCCTGGGCGCGTTCGACGATGTCAGCAGGGCCGCCGACGCCTACGCCGCCTTGCCGGCCAAGCTGCAGCCGACCATCGACCGCCTGCCCGAGCTGACCGGCAAGGCGGAACAAAGCATGGCCTCGTTTAATGAATTGTCGGCCAGCGCCACCAAAATGACGCGCAGCTTCGACCAGCTGGCCACCGACCTGCAGGCGCCGGACGGCGCCATCGCGCGCCTGAACCAGACCGTGGACCGGGTCGGCGGCTCGCTCGAAGCGGTCACCAGCGACCTGGAATTGCAGACCCTGCCGCACCTGGTGTCGATGACGGACGAGGCGCGCACCTCGCTGCGCGCCGTAAAGCGCACCGCCAATACGCTCAGCGACCGTCCGCAAAGCCTGCTGTTCGGCGCGCCGAACGGTAGCCCTGGCCCGGGCGAACCCGGTTTTATTGCCCCGACCAAATGAGGACTTCCGTGAACCTGCCCCTGAACCTGTCAGCCCTGATCGTGGGCACCGCGCTGCTGCTGGCCGGCTGCGCCAGCGACAAGCCCGCCAGCAACACGCTCTTCGATTTCGGCCCGGCGGTCCCGGCCGCCGCTGCCGCAGTGCCGCTTGCCGCCGTCGTCATCACCGACGTGACCGGCTCGGCGGCCCTGGACAGCGAGCGCATGTATTACCGCCTGAACTATGCCAATCCGCTCGAAGCGCGCGCCTACGCCAACAGCCGCTGGGCCGCGACGCCCTTGCAAATGATTACCCAGCGCCTCAAGGTGCGCATCGCCCAGTCCGGCGCCAAGGTGCTGTCGGCCACCGATGCCTCGAACGGCGTGCCGCTGCTGCGGGTCGAGGTGGACGACTTCAACCATAGCTTCGATAGCGCGGCCGCCAGCCATGGCGACCTGGCCCTGCGCGCCTCGCTGTTCCACGGCCACAAGCTGGTCGATCAGAAAACCTTCCGCCGCAGCACCAGCGCCAGCACCGCCGATGCCGCCGGCGGCGCCTCGGCCCTGGCCGCCTCGACCGACGCCGTGGCCGCCGACATCCTGCTCTGGCTGGCATCGCTGCCGGCCGCGCAGCGCTAAGGACCGTTGCCGCATGGCCGACGCGCTCCCCGCCGACACCCCGGCCCGCAAACGCGGTTCGCCGGTCGCGCGCGCGGCCTTGCTGGCGTATTTGCTGCTGATCATCTACGCCAGCTGGTTCCCGTTTTCGGGCTGGCGCAGCAGCGGCCTGTCGCCGCTGAGCTTTCTGACCCTCAAGATGCCGCAGTACTGGACCGGCTTCGACGTGATGGTCAATGTGGTCGGCTACATCCCCTTCGGCATCCTGCTGGTGATGTCGCTCTACCCATTCCTGCGCGGCATCTGGGCGATCCTGGCGGCGGCGCTGCTGGCCGCGCTGGTATCGGGCGGCATGGAAGCGGTGCAAAACTACCTGCCCAGCCGGGTGCCATCCAGCCTGGACCTGATCACCAACAGCATCGGCGGCCTGAGCGGTGCAGTCATCGGCGCGCTGGGCGCGCGCTCGTTCCTCAACCAGAGCAAGCTGTACCAGCTGCGCCTGCGCTGGTTCGCGCCGCATGCCAGCCAGGGCCTGGTCTTGCTGGCCCTGTGGCCGCTGGCGCAAATCTATCCGATCGGCTATATGTTCGGCCATGGCCAGTTGCTGCCGATCCTGTCCGACTGGCTATCGACCTTGCTGGAACGCGATATCGACCTGCTCAGCTATCTGCGTCCCGGCGCCGTACTGACGGTCGAGCAATACTGGTTGTCGGAAACCATCATCACGGCCTGCGGCATGACCGGGGCGGTGCTGACCATGCTGTGCCTGCTGCGCCAGGGCGCGCCGCGGCTGGGCCTGATCGTGGCCATGGTGTCGGGCGCGCTGCTGATCAAGACCCTGGCCAGCTCGCTCCTGTTCACGCCCGACAATGCTTTCGTCTGGATCACTCCCGGCGCCCAGGGTGGCTTCCTGATCGGGCTGATCATGCTGGCGGGCCTGGCCTTCGCGCCCCTGCTGGCGCAGCGGCGGCTGGCGGTGGTGACTCTGGTGCTGAGCCTGCTGGTGGTGAACAGCATCCCCGTCAATCCCTATTTTGTATCCACCCTGCAAGGCTGGGTGCAAGGCAAGTTCCTCAACTTCAATGGCGCGGCACAGTTTCTTTCCTTGCTGTGGCCCTTCTTCGCGATCTGGTTTCTACTCCTGCCTTCGCATAAACTTAACCGTCGCTAGCCCGGGCCTGCGTCAAGAGCGCGTATCATTGCGCCCTGACCTTTGCTTTCATTCATTTGCTATTTAGACGGAACTGCCATGAGCGACACGCCCTATTTCCAGAAGCATGTGTTCTTTTGCATGAACCAGCGCGACGACGGCCGCCCCTGCTGCGGCAAGCAAGGCGCTGAGATTGCCCAGAAACACGCCAAGAAGCGCATCAAGGCACTGGACCTGAACGGCCAGGGAAAAATCCGCATCAACCAGGCAGGCTGCCTGGACCGCTGCGAAGAAGGCC
>CBFGOU010000242.1:0-6948 GCA_965650445.1 uncultured Oxalobacteraceae bacterium
GACGCACGATGATGCGCCCGCCCGACAAGCCCTTGCCGACGTAGTCGTTGCCTTCGCCGACCAGATCGATCGTCACGCCATGGGCCAGGAAGGCGCCGGCCGACTGGCCCGCGGTGCCTTGCAGCTGGATGTGGATGGTGTCGTCCGGCAGACCGGCGTGGCCGTAGCGCTGCGCCACTTGGCCCGACAGCATGGTGCCGACGGTGCGGTTGAGGTTTTTCACCGGCGAGATGAACGAGACGCGCTCGCCTTTTTCCAGCGCGGCCTTGGCTTGCGCGATCAGCTTGTGATCGAGCGCGTTTTCCAGGCCGTGTTCCTGGAACTCGTTGTGGTACAGGGCCAGCTGGGTGTCGACCTTCGGCTGATAGAAAATGTTCGAGAAGTCCAGGCCCTGGGCTTTCCAGTGGGCGATCGCCTTCGACTTGTCGAGCAGGTCGGCGCGGCCGATCAGCTCGTCGTAGCTGCGGATGCCCAGCTGCGCCATCAGCTGGCGCGCTTCTTCGGCGACGAAGAAGAAGTAGTTGACGACGTACTCAGGCTTGCCCGAGAACTTGGCGCGCAGGACAGGATCTTGCGTGGCCACGCCGACCGGGCAGGTGTTCAGATGGCACTTGCGCATCATGATGCAGCCTTCCACGACCAGCGGCGCGGTCGCGAAACCGATCTCGTCGGCGCCCAGCATGGCGGCGATGACGACGTCGCGGCCGGTTTTCATCTGGCCGTCGGCCTGCACGCGGATACGGCTGCGCAGACCGTTCAGGACCAGGGTTTGCTGGGTTTCAGCCAGGCCCAGTTCCCAAGGGGTACCGGCGTGCTTGACCGACGACAGCGGCGAGGCACCGGTACCACCGTCGGTACCGGCCACCACCACGTGGTCGGCCTTGGCCTTGGTGACACCGGCAGCCACGGTACCGATACCGACTTCCGACACCAGCTTGACCGAGATCGAGGCGCGCGGATTGGCGTTCTTCAGGTCGTGGATCAGCTGGGCCAGATCTTCGATCGAGTAGATGTCGTGGTGCGGCGGTGGCGAAATCAGACCCACGCCCGGCACCGAGAAGCGCAGCGAAGCGATGTATTCCGATACCTTGTGGCCTGGCAGCTGGCCGCCTTCGCCAGGCTTGGCGCCCTGGGCCATCTTGATCTGGATCTGGTCGGCCGAGTTCAGGTACTCGGCGGTGACGCCGAAGCGGCCCGAGGCCACCTGCTTGATGCGCGAACGCAGCGAGTCGCCGTCTTGCAGGGGAATGTCGACCACCACGTTGTGGGCGCCGATCACGGACGACATGGTCGAGCCCTTCTTGATCGGGATCATCTTCATTTCGTTGGTGTAGCGCGCCGGATCTTCGCCGCCCTCACCGGTGTTGCTCTTGCCGCCGATGCGGTTCATGGCGATGGCCAGGGTGGCGTGCGCTTCGGTCGAGATCGAGCCGAGCGACATCGCGCCGGTGGCGAAACGCTTGACGATTTCCTTGGCCGGCTCGACTTCGTCCAGCGGGATCGCCTTGGTCGGGTCGAGCTTGAATTCGAACAGGCCGCGCAGGGTCAGGTGACGACGGCTCTGGTCGTTGATGATCTGGGCGTACTCTTTATAGCTGTTGAAGTTGTTCGACTTGGTCGAATGCTGCAGCTTGGCGATCGCATCCGGGGTCCACATATGTTCTTCGCCACGCACGCGGTAGGCGTACTCGCCGCCGGCATCGAGCTGCTCGGCCAGCACCGGATCGTTGCCGAAGGCGGCAGCGTGCAGGCGCAGCGCCTCTTCGGCCACTTCGAACACGCCGATGCCTTCCACGCTCGACGAGGTGCCGCGGAAATACTTGTCGACCAGCGACTTGTTCAGGCCGACGGCTTCGAAAATCTGCGCGCCGCAGTACGACATATAGGTCGAGATACCCATCTTCGACATCACCTTCATCAGGCCCTTGCCGACCGCTTTGGTGAAGTTGTAGATGGCTTTCTCGCCCGACAGGTCGCCGTGCAGGCCGGCCGCCATTTCCTGCAGCGTTTCCATGGCCAGGTAGGGGTGCACGGCTTCCGCGCCGTAGCCCGCCAGCAGGGCGAAGTGGTGGGTTTCACGGGCCGAACCGGTCTCGACGACCAGGCCGGTGGAGGCGCGCAGGCCGCGCTGGACCAGGTGCGGGTGGATGGCCGAGGTGGCCAGCAGCGCAGGAATGGCGACCTGGTCGGCGCCGAGGGCGCGGTCCGACACGATCAGGATGTTGTGGCCGGACTTGACCGCATCGACCGCTTCCGCGCACAGCGAGGCCAGCGACGCTTCCACGCCTTCCTTGCCCCAGGCGACCGGGTAGCAGATGTTCAGTTCGTACGATTTGAACTTGCCGCCGGTGTGGGCGCTGATATGGCGCAGACGGGCCATGTCGTCGAAGCCGAGGATCGGCTGCGACACTTCCAGGCGCATTGGCGGATTGACGTTGTTGGTGTCCAGCAGGTTCGGCTTCGGACCGATGAACGACACCAGCGACATCACCATCGCTTCGCGGATCGGGTCGATCGGCGGGTTGGTCACCTGGGCGAACAGTTGCTTGAAGTAGTTGTACAGCGGCTTGAGCTTGTTGGACATGATGGCCAGCGGCGAATCATTGCCCATCGAACCGGTCGCTTCCTCGCCCAGCACGGCCATCGGGGCCAGCAGGAACTTCAAGTCTTCCTGGGTGTAGCCGAAGGCTTGCTGGCGGTCCAGCAGGCTGATCTGCGCGCGCTCGCCCTGGGCATCCTTGGCGCGGTTGTGCGCCAGCTGGCTTTCGGCCAGTTTCAGTTCGTTCAGCTTGATGCGCACCGAGTTGATCCATGCCTTGTATGGCTTGGCGTTGGCGTAGGTGTCCTTGAGTTCCTTGTCGTCGATGATGCGGCCGGCTTCCAGGTCGATCAGGAACATCTTGCCTGGCTGCAGGCGCCATTTCTGGATGATCTTCGATTCGGGAATCGGCAGCACGCCCGATTCGGACGCCATCACCACCAGGTCGTCGTCGGTGACGATGTAGCGGGCCGGACGCAGGCCGTTGCGGTCCAGGGTGCCGCCGATGTGGCGGCCGTCGGTAAAGGCCATCGCGGCCGGGCCGTCCCATGGTTCCATCATGGCGGCGTGGTATTCGTAGAAGGCGCGGCGGTTGTCGTCCATCAGCGTGTGGTTTTCCCACGCTTCCGGCACCATCATCATCATGGCCTGGGCGATCGGGTAGCCCGACATGATCAGCAGTTCGAGCGCGTTGTCGAAGCAGGCGGTGTCCGACTGGCCTTCATAGATCAGCGGGAACAGTTTCTGCAGGTCTTCGCCCAGCACGGCCGACTTCATCACGCCTTCGCGCGCGCGCATCCAGTTGAAGTTGCCTTTGACGGTGTTGATCTCGCCGTTGTGCGCCAGCAGGCGGTACGGGTGGGCCAGCGGCCACTCCGGGAACGTGTTCGTCGAGAAGCGCTGGTGCACCATGGCCAGCGCGGAGACGCAGCGCGGGTCCTGCAGGTCCTTGTAGTACACGCCGACCTGGTCCGCCAGCAGCAGGCCCTTGTAGACCACGGTACGGGCGGACATCGACGGCACGAAGAATTCCTTGCCGTGGATGAGTTTCAGGGCCTGGATCGCGTGGCCCGACGATTTGCGGATGACATACAGCTTGCGCTCGAGCGCGTCGGTGACCATCACGTCCGGGCCGCGGCCGATGAAGATCTGGCGGATCAGCGGCTCTTTGGCGCGCACCAGCGGCGACATTGGCATGGTTTCGTCCAGCGGCACATTGCGCCAGCCCAGCACGACCTGGCCTTCGATGCGCACGGCGCGCTCGATTTCCTGTTCGCAAGCGATGCGCGACGCGTTTTCCTTCGGCAGGAACACCATGCCCACGCCGTACTCGCCGGGTGGGGGCAGTTCCACGCCCTGCTTGGCCATTTCTTCGCGATAGAACTGGTCCGGGATCTGGATCAGGATACCGGCACCGTCGCCCATCAGCTTGTCGGCGCCGACGGCACCCCGGTGATCCAGGTTTTTCAGGATCTGCAAGCCTTGTTCAACAATGGAGTGGCTCTTGTTGCCCTTGATATGGGCGATGAAGCCGACACCGCAGGCATCGTGTTCATTGGACGGGTCGTACAAACCTTGGGCAATCATGAATGTTCTCCACAGCATTTTTTAAGTCGAGCGTTAAGGGTAGAGCAATGCCTGGTAAACATCAACAATAATAATTAGGGTCGGAGTCGAATTAAATTCTCATGATCGTACTTTAAAATTAAATGGGGACATAGTGAATGCGAACGATGGTTGCGTTTATGCAAGTCAATAAAGATGGCGCAAATGGGCGAGCCCCCTCTGACTTTCTCGATACACGGACCGGAGCCAAGGTCATCGAGCGCTTGCTCGGTGCCATGCTGAGCGGGGCGTATCAGTGAAACTGTGGCGCACCGCCACGGAGGACAGAAAGCGTAGTGCAACCGACCTGACTGGAGCAGGCGCGGCAGCAACGCCTGGCTGGTGGAACAGGGCAGGCCAGGCAGTTGTGTACTGTGCGCCAAGCATTGCGAGCGCAATTGGCATCACAACGTTCGCTGCTGTTGCTGGTGCCGTCCGTTATTGTGCCGGATGAATACTGCGCGCTCATGCTGCCGATGCCGCGCATGCAGAATATCCGGCCTGCCCGGGCAGGCCGGAATCAAGAGACGTGCGGGCTTAGAACGTTTCCCATTCCTCGGTATCGCGGATTGGCGCGCGGCGCCCCTGAGCAGCAGCGATGCGGCGCGGCGCGGCCGCAGCCGCAGCCGCGGGTGCATTCACTCTCGCGGGCATGGGCGTGACGGGCGCTTTCTTGAGCACCGGCTTGGCGCGCTCCAGTTGCCGCTCTACCTGGAACAGGCTGACCTGCTTGGACAGATTGCCCGCCTGGTCCTGCATCGCTTCGGCGGCTGCGGCCGCTTCTTCAACCAGCGCCGCATTCTGCTGGGTGACTTCGTCCATCTGGGCAATCGCCATATTGATCTGCTCGATGCCGGCGCTCTGCTCTTCGCTCGCTTCGACGATTTTCCCCAGGATGCCGGCGACCCGCTCGACACTGGTGACCACCTGCGCCATCGTGGCGCCGGCCTGCTCGACCAGCTTGTTGCCAGCCTCGACCTTTTCGACCGAGTCGCCGATCAAGCCCTTGATTTCCTTCGCCGCGGCGGCCGAGCGTTGCGCGAGACTGCGCACTTCGGTCGCGACCACCGCAAAGCCACGGCCCTGCTCGCCCGCGCGTGCCGCTTCCACTGCCGCATTCAGGGCCAGGATATTGGTCTGGAAGGCAATGCCGTCGATAACGCCGATGATGTCCACGATCTTCTTGGCGGACTGGTCAATCGCCGCCATCGTGTGGACCACCTGCGAGACCACCTGGCCGCCTTGCCCCGCCACATCGGAGGCCGACTGCGCCAGGTCGTTGGCCTGGCGTGCGTTGTCGGCGTTCTGCTTGACGGTCGTGGTCAATTCTTCCATGGACGAGGCGGTTTCTTCCAGCGAACTGGCCTGTTCCTCCGTGCGCGATGACAAGTCTTGATTGCCTGCGGCGATCTGGCCCGAGGCCGTGGCGATCGCATCTGTGCTGATGTGCACCTGGCTGACAATATTGACCAGGCTGTCGCGCATCGCCCGCATCGCGAACAGCAGGCTGCTGTGGTCATTGGGCTGGACGTCGATGGTGCCGGTGAGGTTGCCGGCGGCGATCTGACCGGCGATCTCGACGGCGAAGGCGGGCTCGCAACCGAGCTGCTTGACCACGCTGCGGGTGATCAGCACGGTGGCTACCGCGCTGATCAGTAGCGACAGGGCGCCGAACAGCATCAACAGCTTGCGCGCGTTCGCATAAGTCTTCGCCGCCGCGGCGGTCGCCTCGGCGTTTTGCGCTTCTTCCAGCGCGATCAGCTTGCGCACCAGCTCCCACCATTTCTTTTGCACGGGGCGAAACTCCATGCGCAGCAACTTGTAGGCGTCGTCGCCTTTCTTCTCCAGCGCCAGGGCCTGGGCGCTGGCAATGAAGGGGGCGGCGCTCACGGCCTGCTGGCGGATCTGTCCCAGGAGTTCGGTTTCTTCCGGTGTGGTCGAGGCAAAGGTGCTGAACATTTTGCTCAGCTTCTGTTCCGCCTCGGCGTATTTCTTCCCCTGCGCCGCGATCCGCGCGACCTCGATCTCGATTTCCTCGTCCTCGCTGAGCAGGATCAGGTTGCGCAAGGCCAGCGCGCGTTCCGTGATGGTCAAGTCCATGGTGGCGGCCAGCTTGGTTTCAGCCTGGTTGACTTCGGTGACCTCCGTCATCCGATCGCGGATTTCCGCCATGCGCGTCAAGCTGAGCACGATGAGGATGGCGAGCAAGCCGGCGACCAGCCCAAAGCCAATTTGCAGCCGCGTCGAGACATTCATGTTTGCTAAGTTCATTCGGTACCTTCACAGTGAAGTGGTCGACTCGTTATCGTCAAAGAGCTTGCGACAACCCGGAAATTATTTTCCCTGTGGAAAACATTCGGTCCAATTCTAGGCTAATGTTTCCTCTCAATTTCCTCGAAAAGTAACAATGGGCCTATTGTTGCGCAAAATAAACATAATGCACCACGGAAAAACTTGTGCGGGCGCGCGCCGGCCAGGCTGGACCGCCAAGCCGCATGCCGAAACGGGGGGCGGGGAAGGGCGCAGGGTGCGCCTGCTACAGCGGACCGGGCTTTTTGAACGGGCGGCCGCGCTTGGCCGGCAACACTTGCCGCTTGATGGTCTGCTGCAGATTGGCCTTGTAGGTGTCGGAGGCCAGCGGCCAGCCCTTGAGCACGGCCGCTTCGATCTGGGCATGCTCGGCGTCGGGCAAGGCTTGGCGCCCCAGCTCGATGTAGGCCGCTTCGCGCTGGAAAGGGGTGTTGCCCAGCGCCCAGTACAGGGCGTGGTCGGTGATGACCGGATCGACCCGCATCCCGGCGTGG
>CBFGOU010000243.1:0-6920 GCA_965650445.1 uncultured Oxalobacteraceae bacterium
CTGCTGAACCTGGCTGTGGCGTTCGTGATCTTCAAAGGCAATACCAGTGCCTGGGTCAGCTTCAAGGCCTTCGGCATCACCGCCATCGTCTTCACCTTCATCGTCGTGCAAACCCTATTCCTGTCCAAGTACATCGAAGAGGAGCAGGCATGAGCGCGCCCGACACCCGCATGGCGCGCATCCGCGCGGCGGTGAGCGCGGCGCTGGCGCCCGCCGAGCTGGAACTGGTCGACGACTCCGCCCTGCATGCCGGCCATGCGGGGGCGGCGTCCGGTGGCGGGCACTACCGCATCAAGATCGTCTCCAGCAAGTTCGAAGGGCTCAAACTCGTCATGCGACATCGACTCGTGTATGATTCCGTGCACGATATGATGCGCAATGAAATTCATGCGCTGGCCATCACCGCCTTGGCACCGTCCGAAGCGTGAGCGCCGCCCTGGATTCAGAGTGCTTTAAGAAATCTATCGGACAATCGCAACGCAAAGAAAAACAGTAAAAAAGAACTCATCCAATCTTGTCCAAGTAACTCCCCAATCAGGAATACATAATGACTTTTAAGCCAGCTCGTCTGCTGCTCGCACTGATCGCCGTTACCGCATCGCCTGCCTTCGCGCAGAACCTCGCCGTGGTCAACGGCAAGGCCATTCCATCGTCGCGTGCCGACGCGGTCGTCAAGCAAGTCGTGGCCCAGGGCCAGCAACCGGATTCGCCGCAACTGCGCGAAATGGTCAAGAAAGACCTGATCACCCGTGAAGTGCTGATGCAGGAAGCGGTCAAACAGAATTTCGACAAGGACGCCACCGTCAAGCAGCAGCTCGACAATGCGCGCCAGACCATCGTCGTCAACGCCCTGCTGCGCGATTACCTGACCAAGCATCCGATCAAGGATGAAGAGATCAAGGCCGAGTACGACCGCTTCAAGGCCGAGGCCGGCGACAAGGAATACCACGTGCGCCATATCCTGTTGGAGAACGAAGCCGACGCCAAGGCCGTCATCGCCAAGATCAAGGGCGGCGCCAAGTTCGAAGAGCTGGCCAAGACCTCGAAAGATTCCGGCACCGCAGCCAATGGCGGCGACCTCGACTGGGCAGCCCCATCGTCGTTCCCGAAACCATTCAGCGATGCCTTCGTCGGCCTGCAAAAAGGCCAGGTCACTGAAAATCCGGTTCAGACTCCGAATGGCTGGCACGTGATCAAGCTCGACGACGTACGCGCCGCCAAGCTGCCCGCCCTGGAAGAAGTCAAGCCGCAAGTGTCCGAAGCGCTGCAGCAGAAAAAGCTGCAGGCCTACCAGGATGAACTGCTTAAGAAAGCAAAAGTCCAGTAATCCCGGCGAATCACCGATACCGACGCCGCGTGCGCCAGTTGGGTGAAACGCTCAGATCGTATATAGTTTGTATGTTCGGCACTGCGTGCTGCACGCGTTGCGCGACTTTTCGTAATTTTATAGGACCACATACATGATGTTGAAGCCTGCCCGTCTCTTGCTTGCCATGACCGCTATTGTTGCCGCGCCGGTGTTCGCGCAAAACGTCGCTACCGTCAACGGCAAGGGTATTCCTGCTGCCAAGGTCGAACAAGTTGTCAAGCAAGTCGTTGCCCAAGGCAAGCAAACCGATACGCCACAACTGCGCGACGCCATCAAGAAAGACCTGATCGCCCGCGAAGTGCTGATCCAGCAAGCCGACAAACAGGGTTTCGGCACCCGTCCTGAAGTCAAGGCGGCACTGGACAACGCCCGTCAAAGCATCATCATCAACGCGATGCTGGCGGACTACGTGAAGAAGAATCCGGTCAAGGATGCCGACATCAAGGCCGAGTACGACAAGTACAAGGCCACCGTGGGCGACAAGGAATACCACGCTCGCCACATCCTGGTGCCGACCGAAGAAGAAGCCAAGGCCATCATCACCAAGCTCAAGGGCGGCGCCAAGTTCGAAGACCTGGCCAAAGCCTCGTCGAAAGACGGCTCGGCCGCCAACGGTGGCGATCTGGACTGGGCCAGCCCGGCTTCCTACGTGCCTGAGTTCTCGAAGGCGATGGTTGCTCTGAACAAGGGCGCGATCACCGAGACCCCGGTCAAATCGCAATTCGGTTACCACGTGATCAAGCTGGAAGACACCCGCGCTGCCAAGATTCCACCACTGGAAGAAGTCAAGCAGCAGGTTCAGGAATCGCTGCAACAGCGCAAGCTGCAAGCCTTCCGCGAAGAACTGCTGAAGAAGGCTGTCATCAAGTAATTCCCGGCTTGGCAAAATGGAAAGGCGCTCCTCGGAGCGCCTTTTTTCGTGGTGCCGCCGCCCGAATTTGCAACGTTAAACGCGCTGTTGACCGAATATTCTTGTTCCACGGTATGTTTTCTGTGAGAATCAGGTAGAAACCTGAAGAAATAGATGTGCCGCTCACAGTTTGCAGGGATGCCCATGAACAAAATGAAAACGATGCACCCGGACCCGATCCAGGCTGCCGCATCGTTCGGCGGCATGCAAGCGCAACTGGCCTGTCTCGCACACGGCCTGCGCCTGGTCGGCGAACAGCGCACACCGTCCGGGATCGGGCAAGCGCTGGTGTCGGCGGCCATCGAACTGTCCTGCTCCACCGCCGGCCGGTTTGTGCCTGCCGCCGAATGCGCCACAACGCACGTCCACGTCGACGACGCGCTATGCATACCGCTGGTGAGCGATCAAGTCTTGCGCGGCAAGCTCTATCTGGAAAACGCCCGCGACACGCAAGGATTGGCCGCGACGCTGGAGATCCTCGCCAGCAATGCCGCCATGGCGCTGGAAAACGCCGCCTTGCGCGAGCACTTGCGCCGTGAGGGCGATGGCCATCGCAAGTCCGAGGCCGAACTGTCCCTCAAACAAAACTTGCTGCGCACGCTGGTCGAAAACATCCCGTTCCGGATTTACGCCAAGGACCGCGACAGCAGGTTCCTGTTCGGCAACCAGCAAATGGCCCGGCTGGCCGGAGTCGCGACGCCGGCCGAGCTATACGGCAAGACCGATCACGAATTCTTCCCGGCCGAAATGGCAGCCAAATATTTCGCCGACGAGCAGCAGATCCTGCAATCGGGCGTGGCCTTGGTAGGCTACGAAGAACTGGTCGAGCACCAGGATACCGGCGAACTGGGCTGGACCTTGACGACCAAGGCCCTGCTGCGCAACGACGACGGCGACATCACCGGCATCGTCGGCATCGGTTACGACGTCACCCAACGCAAGCAGATGGAAGCGCGCCTGCTGGAACGCAGCGAGGCCTTACAGGTTGCCAACGAAAAGCTGCAGGCCGAAAAGGCCCAGCAACAGATGCTGATCAAAAAGCTGGGCGAGATGCAGGGCCAGCTGCTGCAGTCCGAGAAGATGGCCTCGATCGGCCTGCTGGCGGCCGGGGTTGCGCACGAGATCAACAACCCCCTCGCCTTCATCAGTTCCAATTTTGGCGCCCTGGAGCGCGATTCGCAGCAAATACTCGAGCTGATCAGCGCTTATGAGCGCGTCGAATCCCTGCTTCCCGCGCACGCCCGCCCGCCGATCATCACGCTCAAGCAGGACATCGGGCTGGAAGAGATCCGGCTCGACATGGACGCCCTGCTCACCGAATCGCTCGACGGCTTGAACCGGGTCAAGCAGATCGTCCAGAATCTCAAGGATTTTTCACGTGTCGGCGGCACTGAAAATGAAATGGCCAATCTTGAAGAAGGGCTCGACAGCACGCTGAACGTGGCCTGGAACGAGATCAAGTACAAGGCCGAGATCGTCAAGGAGTACGGCGGTGTCCCGGCGATCAGCTGCCTGCCCTCGCAGATCAACCAGGTGTTCCTCAACCTGATCATCAATGCCGCGCATGCGATCGAGGACAAGGGGCGCATCATCGTGCGCACTGCCTACGACGCCGAGAACGTGTGGGTGGAAATCGAAGATAACGGCACCGGCATCGCACCGCAGCACATGGACCACCTGTTCGAGCCGTTTTTCACGACCAAACCGATCGGCAAAGGCACCGGGCTGGGACTGTCCATCGTGTATGGCATCGTCCAGGGCCACCATGGCAAGATCGAGGTCGAGAGCACCTTCGGCAGCGGGACGGTGTTCAGGGTGATCCTGCCCCGGAACGTAGAGGTTCCCTAAAGATTGCCCAGCGATCGTGCGGCGCCTTCTTCCAAGGCTAAGCCATGCCAGGCTCGATGGATTGGCAAGCGCCCGGTTTGATAGTTAGCTGGCTGCCGCCAATTCATCCAGTAATTCAATGATTTTATGACCAGGATAAGAAGTTCGCTTGTACATCTCCAATTCAGGGATATCCAATTCGCCAATGACATTCGGCGGCACTTTTTCCCCTCCCGACTTCAAAACAATCGTTAGCGACATTTCAGGTGCCGGAACAATCGTCTCATGATACGTGCCAAGTGGCAATTCATATCGATCTCCCGCCACCATCGTTTTTGTAGCAACAGTAATGCAATCGACTGTCTCACTTGTCGCTACTAAGACAGAATCAAAATTCGTATAGGACACCGTGTATCGGCGAGCACTCTCTCCTGGAATTACTTCATAGCTCACATTTTGGACCTTGCCAGCAAGGACCCTGCTGGATATATGAAAAGAATGATCATGGATCGCCCAATTCGGCTGTTTCGGCCTACGCTCGCCTCTCGGCCAAAGGTGAAGTTTCAGGATTCCCGAATCGTCCGCTTGAAGCGTGGATGAAACAAATCCCAAGGGATGCCAAATCGCATCGCGCCCGGCTTGACGCTCGATTGTCGATAAAATCAACTCCCGAAGCGGCAGCTGAAACATCTCTCTCGCACTAAGCATATGGATCTTCGTTCTTCCTGGCCATTGCTAATGCAGCATCCACCAAGTTTGCAGAAGGTGAATTAATTCCAATTGAGCTGCAAACCGCTTCGATCTCCAATTTGGATATTCGTGCCAAGCTTTGGGCTTGCATCGGCGGAAATAGTACCTTTCGCGACTGCCTTTTAATTACAGCAAAATGATGCATTAGCCATTCGCTATAGAAATGCGGGGCGCGAAACACCATGCATGGTTCTCGCTTATTTTCTGCTGTTAGAAACATGGTGGCCGTATCGGAGTCCAAACGTATCGGACTGAAGAACGGTGCCAAGAAAACAGAGATCGTTAGATGAGGATTTTTTGAATACCATGCGCAGGCCGCAATTGTTGCAACGACTTCAGCCTGAAGTCGTTCTTCTGTCCAAACCCCTTCATCGCTGGACATCTTTGAAGATAATTTATAATCGATAAAAGACTGGCATAAAGCGGAAGACGATGGATCCAGCAATACCACCTCCACCGGGAATGATCCGCCACGCGCAGATAATGAAGGAAGCACTTTAGACCTGAGGTATCGCCCCCGGTTTCCGATAAAGAGCCAGCGCGCCGCTGTCGAAAGTGCCAAATCAAAATTCGGAACGATTTCACTGGCATTCAGGGAGAAAAAATTTCCAGGCGATGTTCTTCTTGGTCTGAAAAAGTATATTGTCCCACCCACCAAAAGAGATGCAAACAGACCGGATAGCAGATTGTCCATCAAAGAAATGCAGAATAAGTTTGAATCCTGACTTGGACTGGATGGATGAAATGAGAGATACACTCGCAACGCCACCAAGCCTGCCATAATCAAGAATGTGGCCGCAAAAAATATCCGCCTGTGCTGCCTGCTTTCAAAAACTTCATTCATGCACTCACCGCACTCCTTGTCGATTACCCCTACCCGTTATCACTATCCGGACAGGATGAAATCGAGCCCAATTATCGAGAATAAAAATCGGCCGCCAACGGCATGCGATGCTAAGACCCCATATTTCGATTCTAGCATCTGTTGGCGGCCAAAGCCAAACACATCCTTTTATCGGAAGCAATACGACGACTAATAGAACTTGGGCCGCTCTACTATGTAGCCGCAGCTCGGATATGCTTTCCAAGTCCCCGTTGGAAGTGTGGCGGTGGGACCGCGACGGCAATCGGTTCAAGTCCTTGAACGTTTCTTTGATGGCCCATCGCTGCTGCTGCGGGGTTGCCGGATTTGGCGGCCTGGAAGCGCTGCTCGTCGGGAGCAGACTGGTCATAAATGGGCGCACCACAAGTTACCAGCGAAAAGCTGGGGTCCGATAAGATGGCCTGAACAGCAGGCTGAACGTGACCTGGAACGGGATCACGTAACAGGCCGAGTTCGTCAAGGTGCGGTCGAGGACCATTGCCGCATTCTCGTGCGCACTGCCCACGATGCCGACAACGTGTGGGTGGAAACGGCGAGGGCGCATGAGGTCGCCCTCGCGAGGGCGACGGTTTTTCTACGTTCTATTCTTAAATCAGCCGACCCATTTGCGCGCATTGCGGAACATGCGCATCCACGGCGAATCCTCGCCCCACGATTCCGGATGCCAGGACTGCTGCACCGAGCGGAACACGCGCTCGGCATGCGGCATCAGCACCGTGAAACGGCCGTCCGTGGTCGTCACCGACGTCAGCCCCTGCGGCGAACCGTTCGGATTGAACGGATACACCTCGGTTGCCGCGCCGCGGTTGTCGACATAGCGCATCGACTTGACCACTTCCTGGATATCGCCAGTGAGCGAGAAGTCGGCAAAGCCCTCGCCGTGCGCGATGGCGATCGGCGCCTGGGTGCCGGCCATCCCCGCAAAGAAGATCGATGGCGACTCCAGCACTTCCACCATGGCAAAGCGCGCCTCGAACTGCTCGGATTTGTTGCGGGTGAACTTCGGCCACGCATGCGCGCCCGGGATGATCGATTTCAGATTGCTCATCATCTGGCAGCCGTTGCACACACCCAGGCCGAAAGTATCGGTCCGGTTGAAGAAGCGTGCGAACTGCTCGGCCAGCTGGGCGTTGAACAGGATGGTCTTGGCCCAGCCTTCGCCGGCGCCCAGCACGTCGCCG
>CBFGOU010000244.1:0-6870 GCA_965650445.1 uncultured Oxalobacteraceae bacterium
CGGCGCGGCGGAAGATCGCGGCGCGTTCCTTGTAGTCGCTGCTGGCCCAGGCACGCTGGGCGGCGCGCGCCGCGCCGGCGGCGGTGGCCACGTCGCTGGCGTTGCCCAGGCCGACCCGGCCCAGCTGCTCGCCGGTGGCAGGTTCCGTAAAGGTGTGGCTGCCGCCGTGGGCGGTAATCCAGTCGCCGTTGAAGATGCGGTCTTGCCAGATCGCGGGGCGTAACAGCGCAGTGGCGTCGCTCATGTCGTCTCCAGTTGATGGGGGTCGGTGGGAAAGTCGGCCTGCGAGCACGCTAGTTGCATACAGGTCCGCTTATCGCTCTTGCCTTAGCTATTACAAGTTACGTGCCAGCTCGTTGCGGGGAGGCGCTTATTGCGGCGCCGCACGGGGGAAGGGGGGCTGTTTCACTATGAAGTCAGGCTTGTATCAAGGAGCTTGATACTGCGGCGCAACACGGAAATTCCCGTGTGCGCATTTGATGAAATGATCAATTGGAAGGATTGCCGATGTATGATTTGATGAAAGACAAGGAAAGTGACGACATGACCAAATCCCCGCGGGTGTCGCTGGCCGAGGTTTCGCAAGCGACCGGCAAGATGCTCGGCAACAGCGCGCACCTGAATGCCGGCGCCGCCCCGACCCTGGACGACCTGACGCAAAGCCTGCTGTTTTCGCCGGGTGACGGGCGCATCTGGCTCAATGGGCAGCGCATGCAGCTTGTGCACATGTCTTCATTGGGGGCGTTGCGCCGCGAACTGCTGGAAAGTATCGGACCGGAGCGCACTCGCGGGCTGCTGACCCGGGTCGGCTACGCGTCCGGCGCGCGCGACGCCCAGCTGCTGCGCGAACGCTGGCCCGACGCCGATGCCGCCACCCTGATCGCGGCCGGGCCGCGCGTGCACTCGCTGGAAGGGGCGGTCAAGGTGGAGACCCTGCATTTCGACTTCGACGTCGAGCGCGGCACCTATCACGGCGAATTCCTGTGGCATCACTCGGGCGAGGACGAAATCCACACGGCCGATTTCGGCATCGGCACCGAGCCGGCCTGCTGGATGCAGACCGGCTACGCGATCGGGTACACCAGCGCGATGATCGGCCGCTTGACCATCTATCGGGAGCTTGAATGCAAATCCATGGGCCACAAGCACTGCCGCCTGGTCGGCAAGCCGGCCGACGAGTGGGACAATGTCGAGGAAGACCTGCGCTACCTGAATGCCGAGGCCTTCGTCAGCACCACGGCTTATGGCGGCCTGGCCACGCAGCCGCGCGCCGCGCTGCTGCCCGGCGACGACGGGCGTGCTTTCGGCGACAAGGAAATGGTGGGGGTGTCGTCCGCCTTCAATGCGGCCTGCCACATGCTCAGGCGCGTTGCGCCGACGGCCGCCACGGTGTTGTTTACCGGCGAGTCAGGTGTGGGCAAGGAATTATTCGCCTACATGCTGCATCAGATCGGCGCGCGCAAGGAGCAGTCCTTCGTGGCCGTCAATTGCGCCGCGATTCCCGAGACCTTGATCGAATCCGAACTGTTCGGCGTGGAGCGGGGGGCCTTCACCGGGGCCAGCCAGTCGCGCCCGGGGCGCTTCGAGCGGGCTTCCGGGGGGACCCTGTTCCTGGACGAGATAGGGACCTTGAGCCTGGTGGCGCAGGGCAAGCTGTTGCGGGCTTTGCAGGAGGGCGAAATCGAGCGCGTCGGCGGCGTGCGCAGTGTGAAGGTGGATGTGCGGCTGGTGGCGGCGACCAATGTCGATCTGCGCGAGGAAATCCGGCAGGGGCGCTTCCGGGAGGATTTGTTTTTCCGCCTGAATGTGTTCCCGATCCACTTGCCGCCGCTGCGCGACCGGCGCGACGATATTCCACTGCTGATGGGCTACTTCATGCGGCACTATGGGCAAAAGCACCAGCGCCGCGTGACGGGGTTCACGGCGCGCGCGGTCGATGCGCTGCTCAATTACCACTTTCCGGGCAATATCCGCGAGCTGCAGAACCTGGTGGAGCGGGGCGTGATCTTCGCCAATGAGGATGGGCCGATCGATTTGCCGCATCTGTTTACCAGCGGCGAGGAGGCCGATGCGTCTTACTTCTCGCTGGCGCAGACCGGGCGGCTGACCAGCCATGGGGCTGCGGACAAAGGCGAGTTGCTCGATGTGTTGCCCACCCTGTTGCAGGAGGCAGCCGGCTCAGGAAAGGGCGGCGACTGGTCGCTCGATCATCTGGAAAGCACGCTGATCCTGGCCGCCGTCAAACGGGCCGACGGCAACCTGTCGGCGGCGGCGCGCATGCTGGGCTTGACCCGGCCGCAGTTGTCGTACCGGATGAAGAAGTTGCAAGAGCGCTGAGCGCGAAAGCGCGCGGTGTCCCAGGCGCTACGTTTGCCCAAAGTTGGCGACCGTCGATATCAGGGTCGCGCCGCAACTGGTCTTGTGACCTTCGTAGGCGACCTGCTTGCCGTCGATCGTATGGTGCGGGTCGCCTTCAACGATCGTGCCAGGGCCGTGCATCGGACACGTGCATTTGTCGCCGACACGGGCGACAGCCGTGCCGCCAACGGTGAAATGGGTTGCGGTGATGTTTGCGACCTTGCCGCCGTGGCTGGTGGGGTCGTTCAGACGGATGACTTTGCGCATGAGCCTTCCCCCTATTGATAGTCGGCCGGATCGATTGCCGGGGTGCCGTGGTGGGCGAACACGTCGGCAGTGCCGGTCGGATGCTTCTGGGTTTTGCGCTTCTCGTCCGATGGCGGGCTGATGAAGACAATCGATGCTTCGTTCCTGTCGCGCAGGTTGATCGCCGCGCTGATGCCGCCGTCGCGGTAGCTGCCCATGACGCCGATCGCCATTTGCATGAACAGCGTGGCGGCGCCCGTGTTGCCCAAGCGCTTGTCGGTGTCGATGAACTGGCTCGATTTGCCGGTGTCGAATTCCGGCCCGCCGTGCGCGGCGTAGTCGTTCAGCGTGCCGTGCAAGGCGACGATCTGGTCGGTATCGCCACCGGAAGCGGTGACGACGCGGGCCAGGGCCGTCTTGCGCTGCGCCTCCGGCAAGGTGAGCAACGCTTCCTGCCAGCCTGCGCGCAAGGCCTGTTCGCGTTCGTCGCGGCGGGTCAGCGGTTTGCCGTTTTCGTCGGTGAACTTGACGAAGGTGGGACGGTGGATATAGCCGAGCGTGGGCAGCTTGTCGAAGGTGGCCAGTTGGTCCTTGTTCCACGGGATCGGAAACCATGGGGTGGGCTTCCAGTCCTTCGGCGGACGGTGCGCCCAAGGATTGATGCCGTCGAGCACGTGGCTGATGCCGACGCCGCGAATGTCGGGGCGCTGGGCGAAGGCGGCGGCGGCCTCCAGCCATTCGGAAACGAGGGGCTGGCGCTGATGAACGTCGAGTTGCTCCTGGCGGACGGGATCGGCGCCTACCTGTGCGGGCGTACGGATGATCTGCTTGCGGTCTGGATGCGGGACGGCCGCCTCCAGATGGCAGTACATCGAACGCAAGATGTTCTGTACGAAATTATTATCCGGGTCGTCCCATACAAATGGGCGCACGGGGTCGACTCGTTCGCGCCGCGCAAGCACGAAAAGTGCCGAGGCGTCGGGCATTTCAGGGATGTAGTAGCCATCGCCAAGGAGACGCGGCGCTCCCATTGGGCGTGTGCTGTCTCGAAACTCCATGCTGTCGTCTGCGTTGAGGACGATGTACGGCACGTCGGGATGGGCATCGAAGAACGCAAACACATCGTCCAGAATATGGTCCGGTTGCTCGCCAAAGCGCCGGGGGCCGACGACGAAGAGATGCCACGCCATGCCGGAGGAAACGGCACCAGCCGCCAGACCGGGACTCGGAGAATCCGGTGTGTCGGCCATTGCGGGGTCAAGCGAAAGCGGCTCGGCATTAAACACAGGCACGCCAAAGTACATTGGTGTGTACTGTGCGCCATTTTCCAGACTGGCGCCGCCTCGGTCCCCGGAAATGCCTGCTTTTTCCTCTTCACTCCAAGGATATTTCTCCTTGTCCTGTTCGCGAATGGTCACGTAGGGATTGCCTTTCTGCAGCGCTTCCCACAATTTTCCTTGACGATATTTGTCGAGGGTCACCCCCAGACCGATGACCTCCAGCACATATTGTCGCTTAGCATGATTCGAAACAGCGGCATGTTGCGTCTGTGCGTGTTGCTGGCCAGCCTGAGCATTTCTTGACGCCGTCATCCAGCGTCCGCCAAAGAGTAGTCCCACGGCGACTACCGGCCCCGCCACCCACCACAATAATCGATTGCTCATCGTTTGCTCCTGAATGGTAAGACTTTCGGGCTGCACCACCAGCATGACGAATATCGTCCACAGTGGAATCAGAGTAACAAGTACGACCAGTGCGCCTAAAAGGTACTTCCAAGGCTTCGGCGGCTTAATCGTCATGACGGCAGTCATGTGCCTCTCCCTTCTTGCTGGTGACGGTGGCGGTTGCGGATTGGGGAGCAGGCGGTTTGGCTGGCGCCGTGCGTCTTGACCTGCGTGCCCCACTGGTGGTCGGGCACCCCTTGCCAGCCGATGCCTTGTACATTATTCAAGGCGACAGTCATGTCTTCGGGACAGAAATAGAGATAGACCTTGGCGCGGTTGTCGCGGTCGGCATCGGCCTTCCAGAGACCGCTGACCATGCCGTGATGGACCGCCTGGTCGGTCAACGCCGCGAATGCCGGTTCGGCGTGCTTAGCCTGGACCACGCCATGAACGATGTTGACCAGCGTTTGAAGGCGCGCGTGGAGCGTTTGCCTGCCCTTGAGCGCGCCGTAGTGGCCCCGACTCCTTGTACTGCATCGTGAATTCGCGTTGCGGATAGTCGCGCCTGAGCCGCCAGGTCTCGACATTGAAGGAGCGCGCCAGCACCTGATTGTCGCGGCGCCAGTCCGCCAGGATGAGTTTGGTGATGTCGACTTCGCTCATCCGGCTGAAAACCCGGGTGTTGCAGCCCTTGTCGTTGATCGACAGTGCATCGCGCACGATCAACTGATAGGTCGCCAGGCCGCCATCCGATTCGCCTTCCTCGGCGCTGTCGACAATGCCGCAGACCGAACGCAGACCGCCAGTGCTGGTAACGAACTGAAGTTCGGCCGGCATGGCCATGAATTGCTTGAGTTCAAGACCGGCATTGGCGGCGAGGCAGAGCAGGCGATATTCAATGCCCCCGCAGATGGCTTCTGTGCCGGTCACTTGTTTCACAAGCAACGCATCGTCAACACACGCTTGTCCGTCCCACAGCCGAAGACGGATGGGGCGATTTTTTGCGGTCAGGCTCGCCAGCGCAATTGGCGCGTCGCACAGGTTCATGGGGTTCTCCTGGAATGAGAATGGCCCATGTTGCCATGCGAAAATAATATGCCGTAAGGCAAGAGCAAGACCTGCTCACCAAATTCTTGGCCCAGGTCAAGTTTTCGTGACTGGCACCCGCACCCATCCTTCCATCAGAACGCGCGCGCTACGGCTCATGATGGCTTTGGTCACACTCCACTGGCCGCCGCTGAACGTGGCCTGCGCGCCGACCCGCAAGGTGCCGGATGGGTGGCCGAAGCGCACCGCGGTGCGTTCGCCGCCACCGGCTGCCTGGCTGACCAGTGTCCCGGGGATCGCAGCGGCGGTGCCGATGGCCACGGCTGCAGTGCCCATCATGGCGTGATGCAGCTTGCCCATCGATAGCGCCCGCACCAGCAGATCGATATCTTCCACCGCCACCGGCTTGCCGCTCGACGCGGTGTACGCCGCCGGCGGCGCGACAAATGCCACTTTGGGGGTGTGCTGGCGTTTGACCGCCTCATCGACATGCTTGATCAAGCCCATGCGCACGGCGCCGTGGGCGCGGATGGTCTCGAACATGGCCAGCGCACGGGCGTCGCCGTTGATCGCTTCCTGCAGTTCGGTGCCGGTGTAGCCGATGTCGGCAGCATTGACGAAGATGGTCGGGATGCCGGCCGTGATCATGGTCGCTTGCAGGGTGCCGATGCCGGGCACCTCCAGCGCATCGACCACGTTCCCGGTCGGGAACATGGCACCCTCGCCATCGGCTGCCGGGTCCATGAATTCGAGCTGCACTTCGGCCGCCGGGAAGGTTACGCCGTCGAGTTCGAAGTCGCCGGTTTCCTGGACCATGCCGCCGCTCATCGGTACGTGCGCGATGATGGTCTTGCCGATGTTGGCCTGCCAGATGCGCACGGTGGCGATGCCGTCGTGCGGCGCGTCGACCATCCCGGCGGCGATCGCGAACGAGCCTACCGCCGACGACAGGTTGCCGCAGTTGCCACTCCAGTCGACGAAGGCGCTGTCGATCGAGACCTGGCCGAACAGATAGTCGACATCGTGTCCGGCGCGCGTGGAGGGGGCGACGATCACGGCCTTGCTGGTGCTGGAGGTGGCGCCGCCCATGCCGTCGATCTGCTTGCCGTAGGGGTCGGGGCTGCCGGTCACGCGCAGCAGCAGCGCGTCGCGCGCCGGGCCGGGCACCTGGGCCGCCTCGGGCAAGTCCTGCAGGCGGAAGAACACGCCCTTGCTGGTCCCGCCGCGCATGTAGGTGGCGGGGATTCTGAGCTGGGGAAGGTGCGCCATCATGCCGCCTTTGCCGATTCGAGGAAGTCCTGGGCGAAGCGCTGCAGCACGCCGCCGGCCTCGTAGATTGATACTTCTTCGGCCGTGTCGAGCCGGCAGGTGACCGGCACCTCGACTTCGACCCCGCTGCGCCGCGTGATCTTCAGTGTCAGCGTGGCGCCCGGCGTGCGCGCGCCGGCGACGTCGTAGGTTTCGCTGCCGTCGATGTTCAGGGTCAGACGGTTGACGCCTGGCTTGAACTCCAGCGGCAGCACGCCCATGCCGACCAGGTTGGTGCGGTGGATGC
>CBFGOU010000245.1:0-6853 GCA_965650445.1 uncultured Oxalobacteraceae bacterium
GGGCCTGGGCCGCGCGCTCGGCGAAACCATGGCCGTGACCTTCGTGATCGGCAACGCCAACGAACTGTCCAAGTCGCTCTTTTCGGCCGGTAACAGTATCTCGTCCACGCTGGCCAATGAATTTGCCGAAGCCCAGTCGACCCTGCATACCTCGTCGCTGTTCGCGCTGGCGCTGATCCTGTTCGCCATTACGTTTATCGTGCTGTCGGCCGCCAAGCTGATGCTGGCCGGCATGTCCCGCAAGGAAGGTGTCAAATGAGTGCGACCGTTGTCAACCGCGTCTACCGCAAGCGTCTGCTGACGCATCGCATCGGCATTTTTCTGTCGATCGCCGCCATGTCGATCGGCCTGGCTTTCCTGCTGTGGATTCTGGCCACCTTGCTGATCAATGGCTTCGGCGCCTTGTCGTGGTCGCTGTTCGCGGCCGACACCCCGGCACCCAACAGTGTTGGCGGCGGCTTGCGCAACGCCATTGTCGGCAGCGCCATGATCGTCGGCCTGTCGACCCTGATCAGCACGCCGATCGGCATCCTGGCAGGCATTTATCTGGCCGAGTACGGCGAGAACAACAAGTTCGGCCAGGTCACCCGCTTCGTCACCGACATCATGCTGTCGGCGCCGTCCATCGTGATCGGCATGTTCGTGTGGGCCATGTACGTGCACAATGTGGGCCATTACTCTGGCTATGCCGGCTCGATCGCGCTGTCGCTGATCGCCGTGCCGGTGGTGGTGCGCACCACCGACAATATGCTGCGCCTGGTGCCCAACAGCCTGCTCGAAGCGGCTTTTGCGCTGGGTGCGCCGCGCTGGAAGGTGGCCATGCTGGTCCGCCTGCGCGCCGTGAAGGCGGGCGTGGTAACCGGCGTGCTGCTGGCGCTGGCGCGCATTTCCGGCGAGACCGCGCCGCTGCTGTTCACCGCGCTCAACAACCAGTTCTTCAGCGCCGACATGAACGCGCCGCTGGCCAATCTGCCGACGGTGATCTATCAGTTCGCCATGAGCCCGTACGACGACTGGCGCTCGCTGGCCTGGGGCGGGGCCTTGCTCGTGACCTTCAGCGTACTGCTGCTGAACATCCTGTCGCGCACCGTGTTCACCCAAAAAGTACCCAATTAATCGACCATGACTGTCATGAGCCCAATGCCTACCCCGATTCCTACTGTCTCGCAGAAAACCAAGACCATCGAGATCAACGGCCTGAACTTCTTCTACGGTAAGACGCAGAGCCTGCACGACGTCAGCCTGGACGTGCACGAAAAGCAGGTCACGGCCTTCATCGGCCCGTCCGGCTGCGGCAAGTCGACCCTGCTGCGCACGCTCAACCGCATGTACGACCTGTATCCGGGCCAGCGCGCCGAAGGCAGCATCCTGTACCGCGGCCGCAATATCCTGGAGCCGGGCCAGGACGTGAACATGCTGCGCGCCAAGGTCGGCATGGTCTTCCAGAAGCCGACGCCATTCCCGATGTCGGTGTACGACAACATTGCCTTCGGTGTGCGCCTGTACGAAGATTTGTCGAAGGGCGCGATGGACGAGCGGGTGGAGTGGGCCTTGAAGAAAGCGGCGCTGTGGGGCGAGGTCAAGGACAAGCTGGGCAAGAGCGGGCTGTCGCTGTCGGGCGGCCAGCAGCAGCGCCTGTGCATCGCGCGCGGCGTGGCGGTCAAGCCGGACGTGCTGCTGCTGGATGAGCCGACCTCGGCGCTGGACCCGATCTCGACCGCCAAGGTGGAGGAACTGATCAGCGAGCTCAAGCAGGACTACACCATCGCCATCGTGACCCACAATATGCAGCAGGCCGCACGCTGCTCGGACTACACTGCCTACATGTACCTGGGCGAGCTGGTCGAGTTCGGCGAAACCGACCAGATCTTCATGAACCCGGCGCGCAAGGAAACCCAAGACTATATTACCGGCCGCTTCGGCTGATGAGGTCTTGTGTTTTCGGCTACAATGTAAACGATATAAATCAATTCGGAGAGCAGCATGATTGGCGAGCATTCATCCAAACAATATGATCACGAGCTCGAGACGATCCGCTCGAAAGTGCTGCTGATGGGCGGCATCGTCGAGACCCAGTTTCTCGACGCGATGACCTGCTTTCGCATCGGTAACCTGGAGCGCGCCGACCGCGTGATCGCCGAGGACGACGCGGTCAACCAGCTCGAAGTGTCGCTCGACGACGCCTGCAGCCACCTGATCGTGCGCCGCCAGCCCACCGCCAACGACTTGCGCACGGTGATGGCGACGATCAAGGTCATTACCGACCTGGAGCGCATTGGCGACGAAGCGGCCAAGATCGCGCGCACCTCCAAGAACCTGCACGGGCGCGGCGCGGTCGGCGTGAACCATTACGAAATGGTGCGCACCATCGCCACCGCCACCTCGGACATGCTGCACGACGCGCTCGACGCGTTCGCGCGCCTGGATGGCAAGCAGGCCTTGCAGCTGATCGCCCAGGACGCGGTGATCGATCACGAATTCCGCTCCATCATGCGCAATCTGATAACGTTCATGATGGAGGACCCGCGCACCATTTCATCGGCGCTCGATACCCTCTGGGTCGCCAAGGCGATCGAACGCATCGGCGACCATGCCAAGAACATCGCCGAGTACGTGATTTACGTCGTCGAGGGCAAGGATATTCGCCACAGCAAGCCCGCCCCGGCCCCCGATCAACCCGTAGCATAAGAACTGATGGCAGCCGATAAAACGACCGTACTGATTGTTGAAGACGAACCGGCGATTGTGGAGCTGGTGACGTTCTCGCTGCGCGAAGCGGGCTGGAACGTCTGCGCCGCCACCACCGCCACCGAAGCGTGGGACTTCATTCAGCACCGTATTCCTCATTTGATCCTGCTCGACTGGATGCTGCCCGACCAGACCGGCCTGCGCCTGCTGGCGCGCATCCGCGCCGACCGCAATTTCAGCGATGTCCCGGTCATCATGCTCACCGCCAAGAGCATGGAAGAAGACAAGATTGCCGGCCTGAACAACGGCGCCGACGATTACGTCACCAAGCCGTTTTCGCCGCGCGAGCTGCTGGCACGCGCCAAGGCGCTGTTGCGCCGTAAAGCGCCCGAGCTGGCCCAGGCGGTCATGAGCGCCGGACCGGTCACGCTCGACCCGGTCAGCTGCACGGTCGCCATCGACAGCCAGAAGATCGACATCGGCCATGCCGAATTCAAGCTGCTGAAGTTTTTCCTGGCCCATCCGGAGCGGGTGTTTTCGCGCAGCCAGTTGCTCGACAAGGTGTGGGGCGACCATGTCGTCATCGAAGAGCGCACGGTCGACGTGCACGTGCTGCGCCTGCGCAAGGCGCTCAAGGAATCCGAAAAGCTGATCAAGACCGTGCGCAGCGTCGGCTACATGTTGTCCGAGAAGTAAGCGCCGATGAATCCCATGCTGTTGTTCTGGATTCCCGCGCTGTTGCGCCTGTCGGTCATCCTGTCCATTTCGCTGGTCATGGGGTGGATGTTCGGCGTCGTTGCCGGGCTGACGGTGGCGTTCGGCTCCGTGCTGGCGCTGCTGCTCGTGCAGCTGTCGTATCTGTACTCGCTGGGCGTGTGGCTCAATGCGCCGGCCAGCGACAATCTGCCGGACGGCTGGGGCTCGTGGACGCCGATTTTTGCGCGCCTGTACAAGCTGCGGCGCGACGACGAGCGCCACCAGGCCGAACTGAGCGAGTGGCTGGCGCGCTTTCGCCAGGCCATGCATTTGCTGCCGGACGGCGTCGTCATCATGGACGACGTGCTGTTTCTCGAATGGTGCAATCCGGCCGCCGAGCGCCATCTGGGCTTGACCCTGGAGCGCGACAAGAGCATGCGCGTGACCAATCTGATCCGCCATCCGGACTTTATCGATTACATCATTCTTGGCCGCTACGAGCAGCCGCTCACCCTGACTTTGCGCGATCGAAAGCTGATCTGCCAGATCATTCCGTTCGAAAACCGGCGCCAGATTCTGGTCACGCATGACATTACCGAGACCGAGCGGATTGCGGAAATGCGCCGCGACTTTATCGCCAATGCCTCGCATGAGTTGCGCACGCCGCTGACGGTGATTGTCGGCTTCCTGGAAATTGCCTCGAGCGAGATGAAAATCGACGCCGCGACCCGCAGCGCGCATTTGAAGCTGATGACCGAGCAGGGGCACCGCATGCAGCGGCTCATCGAGGACATGCTGACCTTGTCGCGCCTGGAATCGGCTGAGTATTCGCTGCGCAGCGAGCGTGTCGACGTGAACATGCTGGTCGACGAGGTGCTGCAGGAGGCCTTGGCGCTGTCCGGCGGCAAGCATGAAATCAGCGCCAGCGTGACCGGGCCGGATGTGCGCGGCAGTACCGAGGAATTGCGCTCGGCCTTCGGCAATCTGGCCTCGAACGCGGTGCGCTATACGCCCGAGGGCGGCAGGATTCATCTGAGCTGGGAGCAGGGCGAGGAGGGGCCGCGCTTTGCCGTCAGCGATACCGGGATCGGGATCGGGCAGGTGCACATCGGGCGCCTGACCGAGCGCTTCTACCGGGTCGACAAGAGCCGCTCGCGCGAAACCCAGGGCACCGGGCTGGGGCTGGCGATCGTCAAGCACGTGCTGCTCAGGCATGGGGCCGCGCTGTCGATCAAGTCGGAGCCGGGCAAGGGCAGCACCTTTATCGCGACATTGCCCAAGACCCTTATCGTTTGAGCTGTCGCCCCCCCGTTGGCGAGGACGACCAAGGCGAATGCATTACAATCGCAGTCGCCTTCATTTCCGCTTCGCAAAGCCCATACATATGTTGTCACGCCGTAGCTCGCTGTTCGCCCTTGCCCTCCTGTTGGCCGGTTGCGGTTCGGAACCGCGCGTTCCGGCGCCCGTCGAGACGCCAGCGCCGCCCGCGGCACCGGTGGCGAAAAAAATACGCATCGGCCTGGCACTGGGCGGCGGTGCCGCGCGCGGTTTCGCTCACATCGGCGTGATCAAGGCGCTGGAAGCCCAGGGCATCTATCCCGACATCGTAGTCGGCACCAGTGCCGGCAGTGTGGTCGGCGCCTTGTACGCTGCCGGCAACAATGGCTTCGCGCTGCAGAAGATCGCGATGGAAATGGACGAATCGACCATTTCCGATTGGGCCATTCCGCTGTTCGGCAAGTCATCCGGCGTGCTCAAGGGCGATGCGCTACAAAATTACGTCAATAAGGCGGTGCACAATGTGCCGATGGAGAAGCTGAAAATCCGCTTCGGCGCGGTGGCGACCGACCTGCAGAACGGCCAGCCGATCCTTTTCCAGCGCGGTAACACGGGGCAAGCGGTGCGGGCCTCGTCTTCCGTGCCGAGCGTGTTTCAGCCGGTGAAGATCGGCGACCGTTCCTACGTCGATGGCGGCCTGGTGGCGCCGGTGCCGGTGCGCTTCGTGCGCGAGATGGGCGCCGATTTCATCATCGCGGTCAATATCTCCAGCCAGACCGAGGCGCATGCGGCGGTGAGCTCGCTGGAAGTGCTGTTGCAGACATTCAGCATCATGGGCCAGCGCCTGAACCATTACGAACTCAAGGATGCCGACGTCGTCATCCAGCCCGCACTGGGCAAGATGGGCGGAAATGATTTCGCCGGACGCAATCTGGCCATTCTGGCGGGCGAGCAGGCGGCCGCGGCCATCATGCCGCAGCTAAAGGCCAAACTGAAGGTCAAGCAGGGACTTTAAGATTTACTTACAAAGGAAGAATCAATGAAAACCAAGCACGTACTCTGCACCGAGGATATCAAGGCCATCATGGCCGCGGCCGAAGCCGAGGCGCTGGCCAATGACTGGGTGGTGTCGATCGCGCTGTGCGACGACGGCGGCCACTTGCTGGCCTATCAGCGCCTGGACGGCGCTTCGCCGATGACCGCGCACATGGCGCCGGCCAAGGCCCGCACCGCCGCGATGGGCCGCAAGGAGACCAAGGTGTACGAGGATGTGATTAATAACGGCCGGGTGTCGTTCACCACGGCGACGTTCATGGAAGCGCTGCTGGAAGGCGGCGTGCCGATCGTGGTCGAGGGCCAGGTGATCGGCGCCGTGGGCGTGTCGGGCGTTAAATCCGAGCAGGATGCGCAGATTGCCAAGGCGGGCATCGCCGCCCTCAAGCTCTAAACGCCGTTACGCGTGAATTTCCGGTGCTTCCGGCATCGAATCGGCCGCGTTGCTGCGCTTTAGCCACGCGGCCAGCAAGTCCATATTCCTGACCAGGATCTCCGGCCCTTCGATAAAGCCGATCTGCGTCAGGTTGCCCGCGTCGCAGGTCAGCTTGTTCACGGTCGGCGAGCGCTTGACCATCCGGTCGTAGGCCTTGAATACCTTGTGCTCCCACTTGAATAGGGCCGAATCGTTGAACTTGTTATTTTCGAAATACACCGTCACGGTCCCGTCCGGATTGCCGAATCCGACCATCCCCGAACCATTCTTGAGCGCTTCCATCACCGTTTCATCGGCTTCCGCATGCGGCGCAAACACGGCCGCCCGGCCCCCGGGATTGGGTCGTTCCATCGGAGTGTCACGCCCGAACGTGTTAAGCATCGCCATATCGTATCCCTCGCGCTGATTTGATTGTCACTACAGGAAATAATGTATATAGGGGCAACTGTTATGTCCAGCAAAAACGAAAAATTAAGGCGCGGACGGGCGGCGGGTGATTGCCGGGAAGGCGGGATTGCGCTATAATTTGGAGGTTTAGCCATTCATACACCTACCGTAGCGACTACCCACCATCCCTCATTCGAATGACCTCTTACTCCAGCGCCACAACCGGCGGCTGTCGCAGTGAAAGGTCGGTCTGACGTGGCGCAGCTACGGTAACTTTATCAGGAGTTGCCCTTGCCGCCATTTTTTTCTGGCCCA
>CBFGOU010000246.1:0-6840 GCA_965650445.1 uncultured Oxalobacteraceae bacterium
GCTCCTGCGCACGCTTGAGCAGCTGCAGCATTTCGGCGTCGGTCAGCGCCTTAAGCACGTACACCTGCGAGCGCGACAGCAATGCCGAGTTGACCTCGAACGAGGGATTCTCGGTGGTCGCGCCGATCAGGGTCACCAGCCCCGACTCGACAAAGGGCAGCAAGGCATCCTGCTGCGACTTGTTAAAGCGGTGAATTTCGTCGATGAACAGGATGGTGTGCTTGCCTGTCGCCAGGAAGTGCTCGGCCTGCTCGATGGCGGCGCGGATATCCTTGACCCCGGACAGCACTGCCGACAAGGCGATGAACTCGCAGCCGAAGGCATTGGCGGTCAGGCGCGCCAGGGTGGTCTTGCCCACGCCCGGCGGCCCCCAAAGAATCATGGAGTGTGGCCTGCCCGACCTGAAGACCAGGCACAGCGGCTTGCCCTCGCCCAGCAAATGGCTTTGCCCGCTGACTTCATCGATGGTCGCGGGACGCAACGCTTCAGCCAGCGGCGGCGCCGGTTCGGTCTTGAACAAATCATCCATGTGGTGCGGTGGCAGGCAAAGTCGTCATCAGGGTAAGAGTGTAAACAAGGGCGCCGCGTTCCGTGGGCCGCACCCCAATCGATGAGGTGCTGATCGCGCTCAGCTTATTGCTTGATCACGTCGGCGCCCTTGGGCATCTCGAACTTGAACTGCTGAGCGGCGAGGCTGGGGTTCTTTTCGAATTTCTTGAACGCCAGCACCGAGGTCTGGCCGAAGGCATCGCGCAGCTCCATGGCCTCGGGCGTGCCGTTGCGCAAGCCGATGCTGATCCGCTCGAAAGCGGTGTCCTTGGCCTTGGGCCTGGCATCGAGCCACTCCAGACCGTCGCGCGAGCCCGCTTCGCTCAGCGTGAAATTCTTTTCCAGATCGTTGCTGCCAAACAGAATGGCGGCCGGCGACGAACCAAGCGCATCGCCCAGTTTCTTGACCGTCACCTGGTTCAGGTCCTTGTCGTAAATATACAGCTGCTCGCCATCGGCCTGCAGGACCTGGTCGTAAGGCTTTTGATAGGTCCAGATGAACTTGCCGGGACGGGCGAACACAAAGGTGCCGCTCGACGGCGCCGCCGGCGCCTTGCTGGTCTCAGTCTTCTTGACCTGGCGCTGGGTAAATTCGCCGCGCGCCGATTTGGTGGCGGCAACGAAACTCTTGAATTGCTCAAGCGCGCTGGCGTGGGACAAGCCAGCCACGGCCAGGTTCAGCGCGAGCGCGGTGATTGCAGATTGGATCGAAAGTCGCATGCTTGCCTTTGATGTGGTGAGGCGGACGCGCCGCCGCTTGCCCTGTAACGTGTGGGGCAAGCTGGCCGTGCACAAGAGCCGCGCGGTTTATTCGGCGCTGGCGGCCGGCACCAGGATGTCGCGGTTGCCGTTTGATTGCATCGCAGAAACGACGCCGCTGTTTTCCATCTGCTCGAGCAGACGCGCGGCGCGATTGTAGCCGATTCGCAAATGACGCTGCACCAGCGAAATGGAGGCACGGCGGTTCTTGAGCACCACCTGCACGGCCTGATCGTACATCGGATCGGCCTCGCCGCCGCCCTCGCCCGCCGGCGCGCCCTCGGCCCCGCCTTCGCCTTCCAGGGTGCCGCCTTCCAGGATGCCCTCGATATAGTTGGGCTCGCCGGTGCTTTGCAAATGTTTCACCACCCGGTGCACCTCGTCGTCCGAGACGAAGGCGCCGTGCACGCGCACGGGCAAGCCGGTTCCCGGCGGCATGTACAGCATGTCGCCCATGCCGAGCAAGGCTTCCGCGCCCATCTGGTCGAGAATCGTGCGCGAGTCGATCTTGGACGACACCTGGAACGCAATACGGGTTGGAATGTTCGCCTTGATCAGGCCGGTAATCACGTCGACCGAGGGACGCTGGGTGGCCAGGATCAGGTGCAGGCCGGCAGCCCGTGCTTTCTGGGCGATACGGGCGATCAATTCCTCGACCTTCTTGCCCACCACCATCATCAGGTCGGCCAGCTCGTCGATGATGATGACGATGGTCGGCAGCTTTTCCAGCGGTTCGGGCGAATCCGGCGTCAGGCTGAACGGATTCGGGATGTGTTCTTCCTTCTTGGCCGCCTCGGCGATCTTGGCGTTGTAGCCGGCCAGATTGCGCACGCCGAGTTTGCTCATGAGCTTGTAGCGGCGCTCCATCTCGTTGACCGCCCAGTTGAGCGCGTGACCGGCCTGGCGCATGTCCGTGACGACCGGCGCCAGCAGGTGCGGAATGCCTTCGTAGACCGACATTTCCAGCATCTTGGGGTCGATCAGGATCAGGCGCACGTCGGCCGGATCGGACTTGTACAGCAGCGACAGAATGGTCGCGTTGATGCCGACCGATTTACCGGAACCGGTGGTACCTGCCACCAGCAGGTGCGGCATCTTGGCCAGGTCGGCAATCACGGCCTTGCCGGCGATATCTTTACCCAACGCAACAGTCAGCTGGGATGGGCTGTCGTTGTACACCTTGGAGCCGACGATTTCGGTCAGGCGCACGATCTGGCGTTTCGGGTTCGGCAACTCCAGCGCCATGTAATTTTTGCCGGGAATGGTTTCGACCACCCGGATCGAGGTCAGCGACAGCGAGCGCGCCAGATCGCGTGCCAGGCCGACGATCTGGCTGCCCTTCACGCCGGTGGCCGGTTCGATCTCGTAGCGCGTCACGACAGGGCCCGGATACGCGGCCACGACCTTGGCTTCCACCCCGAAATCCGACAATTTCTTTTCGATCAGGCGACTGGTGAATTCCAGCGTTTCCACCGACACCGTTTCCTGCACCGGCGGCGGCTCATCCAGCAGCGACAGCGGCGGCAAGCTGGAGTCGCCCGGCAGATCCTGGAACAGCGGCGCCTGCTTTTCCTTTTGCACGCGTTCGGACTTGACCACTTCGACCACTTGCGGCTCGATCTTGACGGGCGGCGCCACCACATGCTTTTCAACATGTTTGGCGCGCTCGTGCACCACCACTTCGTCGCGCTTCACGGCCGCCACTTCGCCCTGCTTGCGGTCTTCGCGGTCCTGGTAGCGCAGGCGGAACCAGTCGATGCTGTCTTCGATGGCGGCGCCGATGCGCTCGGCCACGCCCAGCCAGGACACCTGGAAGAACAGCGAGAAACCCAGGCCGAACAGCAGCAGCAGCAGCAGGGTCGCGCCGGTAAAGCCGAACGCCACGTGGGCGGCATGGCCGATCAGCTGGCCCAGCACCCCGCCCGGCGCGCGCGGCAATTGCACGGTCAGGGACCACATGCGCAGGTATTCGATGCCGACACTGCCGGCGAACATCAGGGCGAAGCCGATCCAGCGGATCAAGCCTTCCTGCTGATGCTCGGGATCGAGGGCTTTTTCAAGAATATATTTGTGGGTCAGGGAGCGGTAGCCCTTCCAGACCACGCGCAGGAAACAGATGCACCACCACCACGCCGAAAAGCCGAATATGAACAGCATCAGGTCGGCCAGATAAGCGCCTGCGCGTCCGCCCAGGTTGGCGACGCGCGGCACCAGCGTCTCGTGCGACCAGCCCGGATCGGCCTTGTTGTAACTAAGTAAGATCATTACAAAGTACAAGAACAGGAAGGAAAACGCGATCCACCGCGCCTCGGACAGCAAGCGCACGAGGCGGTTCGGCAGCGGCTGGCGCTGCGGCAGATTGTTGCGGTTGTAACTATTGGAAGGGGCTTGGCTGGTCTTTGTCATGCTTTGATGCTGTGCTGGCTGCCCTGCAGAATCGGCCCGCGTCATGCGGTGCCGCCCACGTCAATATGGCGATCCGCTCATTCTAAGGCATAAGCTGCGGATCAGGCCCATCATTCATGCTCGTGCGCATCATCGTCTATAATCTGTGCAGGTCCGCCGCTATACGGTAACTCCGATGTGCGGACCTTGAACTGCATCAACCAGCCCGTAAGTTTCTTACAACTATTCAAGTAAAGCCCCTTTATGACCACTACCAAACACGCCAAAGTTCTGATCATCGGCTCCGGCCCTGCCGGCTACAGCGCCGCCATTTACGCCGCGCGCGCCAATCTGAGTCCGATGCTGGTCACCGGCGTGGAACAGGGCGGCCAGTTGATGACCACCACCGATGTCGAAAACTGGCCGGGCGATCCCATGGGCGTGCAAGGTCCGGAACTGATGCAGCGCCTGTTGCAGCACGCGGAGCGTTTCAAGACCGAGATCGTGTTCGACCACATCCACACCACCAAGTTGTCGGAAAAGCCCATCCGTTTGATCGGCGACAACCATGAGTACACCTGCGACAGCTTGATCATTGCCACCGGTGCCTCGGCGCAATATCTGGGCTTGCCGTCGGAACAGGAATTCATGGGCAAAGGCGTGTCCGCCTGCGCCACCTGCGACGGCTTTTTCTACCGTAACCAGGAAGTGGCAGTGGTTGGCGGGGGCAATACCGCGGTCGAGGAAGCACTGTATCTGTCCAATATCGCCAACAAAGTGACGATCATTCACCGCCGTGACAAGTTCCGCGCGGAAGCGATCCTGATCGACCGCCTCAACGCCAAGGCGGCCGAAGGCAAGATCGTCATCAAGTACAACCACACCCTGGACCAGGTGGTCGGCAACGAAAGCGGCGTCACCGGAGTCAATATCAAGTCGACCGTGGATGGCAGCGTCACCCCGCTGACCGTGCACGGCCTGTTCGTGGCCATCGGTCACAAGCCGAACACGGCGATGTTCGAAGGCCAGCTGGACATGCACAACGGCTACATCAAGACCAAGACCGGTCTGGAAGGCATGGCCACCGCGACCAATATTCCGGGCGTGTTTGCGGCCGGCGACGTGCAGGATCATATTTACCGTCAAGCAATCACCAGCGCCGGCACCGGCTGCATGGCGGCACTGGACGCACAACGCTACCTGGAAAGCCTGGAAGACTGATCGTCATGGCATCTTTGAAAGACTTCGCCGATCTGCAAGGCTTGCGCGCATCGCTCAAGCAGCGCGACGAGGCGCGTTTGGCCGAAGAGGCCGAGCGCGAACAGCGCGAACGCGAGCGCCAGGAATGGGAACAGGCGGCCAAGAAGGACGCCGGCCTGTTTCGCAGCGTGCTGGGCGGAGTCAAAAAGATGCCGGAGTCGGACCGTTACGTGCTTAACGCCCCGCCCGGGGTGAACGTAACGATCCGCACTCCCGCGAGAAAGCTGACCGAGGCAGAAGAGAAGGACGCGGTGTTGCGCGAATCGCTGTCCGACCAGTTCGAGGTCGATCACCTGCTCGATGACGATCCGAGTTTAAGTTTCCTGCGCAATGGCGTGGGAACCGACGTGATGCGCAAATTGCGCAAGGGCCACTGGCCGGTGCAGGACGAACTCGATCTGCACGGCATGCGGCGCGACATGGCGCGCGATCAGATCGGCCTGTTCCTGCGCCACGCCAAGCAGCGGCGCTTCCGCTGCGTGTGCATTATTCATGGCAAGGGTTATGGCTCGCCCGGCGGCGAGCCGGTGCTGCGCTCGATGGTGCACAGCTGGCTCGAGCAAAAGCCGGACGTGGTGGCATTCTGCGCCGCCAACGTCGATGGACGCAATCACGGCGCCCTGATCGTTCTGCTCAAGGCGGCCCTGCCGGACGACCGCCACCTGGCCTGACGCTTCCCCGGCCTCGGCGCATGGTAAGGTAGCAGCCTCAACCTCCGCCAGCGCCGCATGACCCTTATTAAGTTCATCGAAATCATGGCCATCCTGGTCGGCGCCTTCTCGGGCTTCATCGAGGCCCGCCGCAAGCGCATGGACCCGGTGGGCATCTTCACGGTCGCCTTCATCACCGCGTTCGGCGGCGGCACCCTGCGCGACATCCTGCTCGACCAGCGCCCGCTGTTCTGGGTCACCCATCAGGAATACGCGATTCTGATCTTCGTGCTGGCCCTGATCGCCGCGCCGCTGATCCGCACCCTGCGCCATATCGTGTCCGAACGCATGATCGTCATCGCCGACGCCATCGGCCTGGGCCTGTTCTCGATCGCCGGCGTCTCGGCCGCCCTGGACGCGCAGATGCCCCTGTTCATCGCATCGATGATGGGCGTGATCACGGGAATTTTCGGCGGCGTGTTGCGCGACATTGTCTGCAACGAAGTGCCGATGGTGTTCAGGGATGGCAAGCCCTACGCCATCTGTGCCTTCATCGGCAACTGGATGTTCCTGGGAATGCGCTGGATCGGGGTGGAGCACGACTTCGCGTTGTGGTCGAGCGCGCTGGCGATCAGCGTGATCCGCTTGCTGACCTGGCGCTTCGACCTGCGCATCGGCCCACATTGACAGGCGCGGGGACAGGCGTCCCCGCACAGAACACTTACACGGCGTCCGGTCCGGTTTCGCCGGTACGGATACGAATCACCTGCTCGACGTTTTGCACGAAAATCTTGCCGTCGCCGATCTTGCCGGTGCGCGCGGCCTTGATGATGGCATCGACCACCTGCTCGGTCACGCTGTCGTCGACCACCACTTCAATCTTCACCTTCGGCAGGAAGTCGACCACGTATTCCGCCCCGCGATAGAGTTCGGTATGCCCCTTCTGACGTCCGAAGCCTTTCACTTCGGTCACGGTCAAGCCGGTCACGTTGACTTCGGCGAGTGCCTCGCGCACCTCGTCCAGCTTGAACGGTTTGATCACGCAGGTAATTTGTTTCATTGGGGTTTCTCCTCTATCAATGCGGTGGGCGTCTTCACGCTATTTTAGCCGACTATGCGCGCGGCATGATTGTTTCCTCGGCATCAACTCAATCGGGAATATTTCCGAGCTCTTCCAGCCACACGATCGCTTCCGAATCGCTGGGCGCGCGCCAGTCGCCGCGCGGCGACAGCGAAC
>CBFGOU010000247.1:0-6834 GCA_965650445.1 uncultured Oxalobacteraceae bacterium
CGCGCTCAACGCCTTCCTGCGCGGCGCCGGCAGCGGGGCGTTTTCCCGCATCGCCGGCAGCACCGACGGCCTGGCCCACGTGCGCTACGTGATCACGCTCGACACCGACACCCAGCTGCCGCGCGATGCCGCGCGCCAGTTCGTCGCCACCATGGCGCACCCGCTCAACCGCCCCCAGATCGACCCGGCCAGGCGCCGCGTGGTCGAAGGCTACGGCATCCTGCAGCCGCGCGTGGCGGCCGCGCTGCCGTCCGAGAACGCCTCGCGCTACGAGGTGCTGTGCGGCGGCGAGCCGGGTATCGACCCGTACACCCGCACCGTCTCGGACGTGTACCAGGACGTGTTCCTGGAAGGCTCCTTCATCGGCAAGGGCATTTACGACGTCGACACCTTCGAAACCGTGCTGGGCGGGCGCTTCCCGGACAACCGGGTTCTCAGCCACGACCTGCTCGAAGGCTGCTATCTGCGCGCCGGCCTGCTCTCCGACGCCCAGCTCTACGAAGCCTATCCGGCACGCTACAGCGACGACGTCAGCCGGCGCCAGCGCTGGACCCGCGGCGACTGGCAACTGACCGGCTGGCTGCGCGGTAAAGTGCCGGGCCCGAACGGCAAGCGCGAACGCAATCCGCTCTCCAGCCTGTCGCGCTGGAAGCTGTTCGACAATCTGCGCCGCAGCCTGGTGGCGCCGACCCTCACGCTGCTGCTGGTGGCCTGCTGGGCCGTGATGCCGTCGACGCTGTTCTGGACCCTGGCGGTGCTGTCGGTGTTCTTCCTGCCGCCCATCGTCAGCGTGGTGTCCGACCTGACCGAGAAATCGCACGACGTCGTGTGGGGCCAGCATCTGCGCAGCGCCGCCAGGAGCGCCGCCCTGATGTTCGGCCATGCCGCGCTGTCGGTGGTGTTCCTGCCCTACGAAGCCTATTTCAGCGTGGGCGCGGCGATCCGCGCCTCGTGGCGCATGCTGGTCACCCACCGCCACCTGCTCGAATGGCGCCCATCGAGCCTGTCGCGCTCCTCCACCGACATGGAGTCCAACTGGCTCAATATGTGGTTCTCGCCGGCGCTGTCGGTCGGCACCGCGCTGCTGCTCTCGTACGCCAATCCCGAAGCGCTGGCGGTGGCCGCGCCGGTGCTGCTGCTGTGGTTCCTGGCGCCGGTGGTGTCGTGGTGGATCAGCCTGCCGGTCCAGCGTGTCGCCGCCACGCTGACCTCGCCCCAGACGGTGTTCCTGCAAACCCTGGCGCGCAAGACCTGGAGCTTCTTCGAAACCTTCGCCGGCCCGGAGGACAACTGGCTCGCGCCCGACAATATGCAGGAGCATCCCGCCCGGGTGGTCGCGCACCGCACCTCGCCGACCAATATCGGCATGTCGCTGCTGGCCAATCTGACGGCCTGGGACTTCGGCTTCATCACCACCGGGCGGGTGATCCAGCGCACCGGCGAGGCCTTCAAGACCATGGCGCGCATGGAGCACCACCTGGGCCACTTTTATAACTGGTACGACACCCAGACCCTGCAGCCGCTGCACCCGATGTACATCTCGGCGGTCGACAGCGGCAACCTGGCCGGCCACCTGCTGACCTTGGCGCCGGGGCTGACTGCGCTGCTTGACGCGCCGATCGCCAGTGCCCAGACCATTGACGGCATCGCCATCACCCTGCGCGTGGTGGAGGAGTACGCCGCCGATGCGCCGCAGCCGGTGAAGGCGGCCGTTGACGCCATGCGCGCCGAACTCGATCCCGAGCGCCTGCGCGACGCCGCGTCGCTGCCGGGCATGGTCGGCGCGCTGGCGCGCCTGGCTGCAGCCGCCGACGCCATCCTGGCGGCGCTGCACCCGGCCGGCGAACCGAACCTGCAGGGCTGGACTGAAAAGCTGGTCGAACAGTGCTACGCCGCCCACGCCGAACTGCTGGAACTGGCGCCGTGGATGCAGGCGGCCCAGGAACACGTGGTCGACTCCAGCCTGACGCGCATGCCGACCCTGCGCGAACTGGCCCAGTTCCGCCTTGCCGCCGGCGCCGAGACCGACCTGGCGCCGAGCGAGCGCGAACGCCTGCACACCCTGAGCCAGCTGGTCGCGCAGGGTAGCGCGCGCGCCGCCGCGCGCATCGAGCAGTTGAACAGCCTGGCCGCGCAGGCGCGCGAGTTCGCCAGCATGGACTTCCGCTTCATGTACAACCAGACCACCAAGCTGCTGGCGATCGGCTACAACGTCAGCGAGCGGCGCATGGACGCGGCCAGCTACGACCTGCTGGCCTCCGAAATCCGCCTGTGCAGCTTCGTCGGCATCGCCCAGGGCCAGTTCCCGCAGGAGCACTGGTTCGCCATGGGCCGCCAGCTGTGCATCGTCGGCGGCCATCAGCTGCTGCTGTCGTGGAGCGGCTCGATGTTCGAGTACCTGATGCCGCTGCTGGTCATGCCGACCTATCCGAACACCTTGCTCGACCAGACCTACCACGGCGTGGTCAACGCGCAGATCGACTACGCGCGCCAGCGCGCCATCCCGTGGGGGATTTCCGAGTCCGGCTACAACACCGTCGACGCCAGCCTGAATTACCAGTACCGCGCCTTCGGGGTGCCGGGCACCGGCCTCAAACGCGGCCTGGGCGACGATGCCGTGATCGCGCCGTACGCCACCATGCTGGGCCTGATGGTCGAACCGGACGCCGCCTGCGACAACCTGCTGAAGATGGCCGAACTGGGCTTCATGGGCAAGTACGGCTTCTACGAAGCGATCGACTACACCGCTTCGCGCCTGCCGCGCGGCCAGGATTTCGCCGTGGTGCGCTCCTTCATGGCGCACCACCAGGGCATGGGCCTGCTGGCCATCAGCTACCTGCTGCACGACCGTCCGATGCAGCGCCGCTTCGAGTCCGACCCGCTGCTGCAATCGACCTTGCTGGTGCTGCAGGAACGCGTGCCGCGTTCGGGCGCGTTCTACTCCAGCACCCACGAAGTGGCGGCCCTGCGCGCGACCACCCAGGAAGTGGTCATGCCGATGCGGATCATCACCCAGACCACCACCGCCCAGCCGGAAGTGCAGCTGCTGTCCAACGGCCGCTACCACGTCATGGTCACCTCCGCCGGCGGCAGCTACAGCCGCTGGAGGGATCTGGCGGTCACCCGCTGGCGCGAAGACAGCACTTGCGACAACTGGGGCAGCTTCGGCTATGTGCGCGATCTCGAATCCGGCGAATTCTGGTCGACCGGCTACCAGCCGACCCTGGTCGAGCCGAAGAAATACGAAGTCATCTTCTCGGAAGGGCGCGCGGAATTCCGCCGCCACGACCGCGGGCTGGAGCTGTACACCGAAATCGTGGTCTCGCCCGAAGACGACATCGAGATGCGCCGCACCCGCATCACCAACCAGACCGCGGTACGGCGCACCATCGAATTTACCAGCTATGCCGAAGTGGTGATGGCGCCGGCCGCGGCCGACAACGCCCACCCGGCGTTTTCCAAACTGTTCGTGCAGACCGAAATCCTGCGCGGCGAGAACGCCATCCTGTGCACGCGCCGTCCGCGCGCCAAGGACGAGCACATGCCGTGGCTGTTCAACGTCGCCACCCTGCATGACGGGGTGGCCATGGAAGTGAGCTTCGAGACCAGCCGCAGCGAATTCATCGGCCGGGGCAACAGCACCCAGGCCCCGCGCGCCATGCTCGATCAGGAACCGTTCAAAGGCAGCGAAGGCTCGGTGCTCGACCCGGTCGTGGCGATCCGCTACAAGGTCGTGCTGGAACCCGACCAGGCCATGACGCTCGATGTCGTGACCGGCATGACCGACACCCGCGAAGCGGCCCTGCACCTGATCGACAAATACCAGGACCGCCATCTGGCCGACCGGGTGTTCGAACTGGCCTGGACCCATAGCCAGGTGGTGCTGCGCCAGCTCAACGCCAGCGAATCGGACGCCCAGTTGTACAGCCGCCTGGCCAGCACCGTGATTTACCCGAATCCGGCGCTGCGGGCCGATGCCGCCACCCTGGTCCGCAACCAGCGCGGCCAGTCCGGCCTGTGGGCCTACGCCATTTCCGGCGACCTGCCGATCGTGCTCATGGAGATCAAGGACCCGGCCAACATCGACCTGGCGCGCCAGATGGTGCAGGCGCACGCCTACTGGCGCCTGAAAGGGCTGGTGGTGGACCTGGTGATCTGGTACGAAGACCTGTCCGGCTACCGCCAGGCGCTGCACGACCAGATCATGGGCCTGATCGCCTCCGGCATCGACGCCCAGGCGATCGACCGCCCCGGCGGCATCTTCGTGCGCCTGCTCGACCAGATCTCGCAGGAAGACCGCGTGCTGATGCAGTCGGTGGCGCGCGCCATCCTGTCCGACAGCCGCGGCAGCCTGGCCGACCAGGTCAAGCGCGCCGTGCCGGTGCTGCCGAAACTGGCCCTGCTGCAGACCGAGCCGCGCAGCGAACCGGTGGCGCTGCTGCGCCCGCGTTCCGGCACGCGCGAGCGCCTGATCCTCGACAACGGCACCGGCGGCTTCACCCTGGACGGGCGCGAATACGTGATCCGCACCGACGGCAAGACACGCACGCCTGCGCCGTGGTGCAACGTCATCGCCAACCCCAACTTCGGCAGCGTGGTGTCCGAAAGCGGCCAGGCCTACACCTGGAACGACAACGCCCACGAGTTCCGCCTCTCGCCGTGGGAAAACGACCCGGTCTCGGACCGCAGCGGCGAAGCGTTCTACATCCGCGACGAGCAGACCGGCAAATTCTGGTCGCCCACGGCGTTGCCGGTGCGTTCAAACGGCGAATACCTGACCCGCCACGGCTTCGGCTACAGCGTCTTCGAGCACGACGAGGAGGGCATCCACAGCGAACTGTGCACTTTCGTCGCGCTCGACGCGGCCATCAAGTACTCCGTCATCCGGCTGCGCAACGACAGCGTGCTGCCGCGCCGCCTGTCGGCCACCGGTTACGTCGAATGGGTGCTGGGCGACCTGCGCGCCAAGTCGTCCATGCACGTCATCACCGAACTCGATCCGGACAGCGGCGCGCTGTTTGCGCGCAACGCCTACAACACCGAATTCGGCGGGCGCGTGGGCTTCTTCCATGTCGATGCGCATACCCGCACCATCACCGCCGACCGCACCGAATTCATCGGCCGCAACCGCACCCTGGGCAATCCGGTCGCCATGACCCGCGCGCGCCTGTCCGGCAAGGTCGGCGCCGCGCTCGATCCCTGCGCCGCCATCCAGGCGGTGATCGAGCTGCAGCCGGGCGAGGAACGCGAGCTGGTGTTCACGCTGGGCGTGGGCGGGCGGCGCACCGCCGACACCAGCAACACGGTGCAGAAGTACAAAGGCAGCGCCGCCGCCGCGGCATCGTTCGAGAAGGTGCGCCGCCACTGGGAGCACACGCTCGGCGCGGTCCAGGTGGAGACCCCGGAACCCTCGCTCGACGTGCTGGCCAACGGCTGGCTGATGTACCAGACCATCGCCTGCCGCCTGTGGGCGCGCAGCGGCTACTACCAGTCCGGCGGCGCCTTCGGCTTCCGCGACCAGCTGCAGGATGCGATGGCCATGATCCACACCGAACCGCATCTGCTGCGCGAGCACCTGCTGCTGTGCGCGGCCCACCAGTTCGTCGAAGGCGACGTGCAGCACTGGTGGCATCCGCCGCTGGACCGCGGCGTGCGCACGCACTGCTCGGACGACTACCTGTGGCTGCCGCTGGCGGCGCACCGTTACGTCATCGGCACCGGCGACGCCAGCGTGTTGAGCGAGCAGGTACCGTTCCTGGAAGGGCGCATGCTCAAGCAGGAAGAGGAATCGTATTACGACATGCCGCACCGCTCCAGCCAGGTGGGCGACCTGTACGAGCATTGCGTACGGGCGATCAAGCGCGGCCTGCGCTTCGGCGAACACGGCCTGCCGCTGATCGGCACCTGCGACTGGAACGACGGCATGGACCGGGTCGGCAACGAAGGCAAGGGGGAGAGCGTGTGGCTGGCCTTCTTCCTGTACGAAGTGCTGCAGCGCTTTGCCGAGGTGGCCGTGCTGCATGGCGACCACGAGTTCGCCACCACCTGCCGGAACGAAGCCCTGACCCTGGCGCGCAACGTCGAGCAGCACGCCTGGGACGGCCAGTGGTACCGCCGCGCCTACTTCGACGATGGCACTCCGCTCGGCTCGCACGAGAACGACGAGTGCCAGATCGACTCGATCTCGCAGAGCTGGGGTGTGCTGTCCGGCGCGGCCGATCCGGAGCGTACCGCGGTGGCGATGGAGCACGTCAACGAACGCCTGGTGCGGCGCGATTACGGCCTGATCCAGCTGCTCGATCCGCCGTTCGACAAGGGCGTGCTCAATCCCGGCTATATCCGCGGCTACGTGCCGGGCGTGCGCGAAAACGGCGGGCAGTACACCCACGCCGCGATCTGGACCGCGATGGCATTCGCCCGCATGGGCAATACCGAACGGGCCTGGGAACTGCTGCGCATGATTAACCCGGTCAGGCACGGCACCACGCCGCAGGATGTGGCGCTGTACAAGGTGGAACCGTATGTGGTCACGGCCGACGTGTACGCGGTCTCGCCGCACATCGGGCGCGGCGGCTGGAGCTGGTACACCGGCTCCTCGGGCTGGATGTACCGGCTGATGGTGGAGTCGCTGCTGGGCGTGTCGGTGGCGGGCAACCGCCTGACCCTGGCGCCCAGGATGCCGGCCGAGTGGCCCGGCTTCAAGCTGCACTACCGCTATCTGGAGACCATGTATGTGATTGCCGTTGTGCAGGGCGGTGCGCCGGGCTTGACGTTGGACGGTCAGGCGGTCGATGGCAACACGCTCGTCATGACCGGCGATGGCGGCGAGCATCA
>CBFGOU010000248.1:0-6815 GCA_965650445.1 uncultured Oxalobacteraceae bacterium
GGCGGCACGCGCCGTGCTGATGCGCAGGCCGTGTCATGCACGCGGGCTCGATGCCGCCACCACCCATCTGGTGAACACCTTGCGCACCATCGGCAGTCCGGCCTATCCAACCCCCGAACGGGTGCTGCGCGCGCGCGTGATGCGTTCGCTCAAGCGCAATGTGTGCGCCGGCGGCGAGGCGCGCCAACTGCTGGCTACGGTGGCCTCGGGCGACCGCAGTGCGCTGCTGCGCAGCGTCCGGGTGCCGACCCAGGTCATTCATGGCGCCGCCGATCCGCTGGTTCCACCGGCTTGCGGCGAGGATGTGGCGGGCCTGATCGAGGGCGCGCGGCTGACGCTGATCGAAGGCATGGGCCACGATCTGCCGCCGCAGCTGATCGAGCGCCTGCTTGCCTTGATCGAGGCGCACGCGCACGGTAAGATGGAGGCCGACCCGACAGCGCGCCTTTTCGAAAAACAGTGACGATCGCCCACACGCTTCCCTATCCCCCTCCCGGCATTGCCGTCGTGGCGCCCAGCGGCTATGCCCGCGACGACGCCGGCATCGCCCGCGGCATCGCCCGGCTGGAAGCGCATGGCTGCAAGGTCCACAATTATTTCGACAGCGCCCGCGTATTTCAGCGCTTTGGCGCCACCGACGAGCAGCGTCTTGCCATGCTGTACGCGGCCGCCGCCAACCCCGAGGTCCGCATCGTCATGGCCTTGCGCGGCCAGTACGGCCTGACGCGGCTGCTGCCCAGCATTGACTTCGCGCAAATGGCCGCCAGCGGCAAACTGTTCGTCGGATTTTCCGATTTCACCGCGTTCCAGATGGGCCTGCTGGCCAAAACCGGGGCGGTCAGCTTCGCCGGTCCCATGCTGTATAGCGATTTCGCGCCGGCCGAGCCGGACCGCTTCACCTTGGACGATTTCTGGTCCTGCCTGGCTGGCCCCAGCCATCTGGTCGAGGGCAGTGCGCCGGGCAACCCGGATCTCGACGTGCAGGGCACGGTGTGGGGCGGCAATCTGGCGATGCTGACTTCGCTGCTGGGCACGCCCTATCTGCCGCGCGTCGACGGCGGGATTCTGTTCATTGAAGACGTCAACGAGCATCCGTACCGGGTCGAGCGCATGCTGCTGCAATTGCACCAGGCCGGTGTGCTGGAGCGGCAGTGCGCCGTGATCCTGGGTGATTTTTCCGAGTATCGCCTGGGGCCTTCCGACAACGGCTACGACTTCGACGCCATGCTGGCCTACCTGCGCGCGACCTTGCCGGTGCCCTTGCTATGCGGCTTGCGTTTCGGCCACGGCCGTACGCGCGTGACGATCCCCTGCGGCGCGCCGGCCGCCTTGCGCTGCGCCGGCGAGGCCTTCGCCCTGACCGTGCGCGATTATCCGAATCTGGGCAAGTCCTGAGTGCCAGCCCCCGCCTTGAGCATGTCGACACCCTGCGCGGCTGCGCGGTGTTCGGCATCTTGCTGGTCAATGTGTGGGGCTTCGTGTTCGGCTACTCCGCTTATCGCTACGGGATTGCCGAGACCGCCGTCAGCCAGGCCGATGCGCTGGCCGTGTTCTTCGTCGCCAGCGTCGCCGAGCAAAAGTTCTACCCGATTTTCGCCTTCCTGTTCGGGGCCGGCCTGGTGCTGGCCGGGCAGCGCCTGCCGGCCGCCGCGGCGGTCGCGCTGCAGCGGCGCCGCCTGCGCTGGCTGCTGGCCTGCGGCATCCTGCACGGGACGCTGCTGTGGTTCGGCGACATCCTGACAAGCTATGCCTTGGCCGGCTTCTGGCTGCTGCAAACGGCGCGCCAGCGGCTGCGCGATATCCTGTTCGTACTGCGCGCGCTGGTGGTCGTCAATCTGCTGATCGCGCTGATCGTGGCCATCCTGTCCGCCGGGTACGAGGTGGATGTGGCGCAGCAGATCGTCGATAGCGCCGCCGCGAACCTGGTCTACACCGAGGGCGGCTGGGGCGCGGTTGCGCGCGCGCGTCTTGGCGATTACGGCGCCAACCTCCTCGGGCTGGTGATCTTCCTGCCGCGCATCGCGCTGCTGATGTTGCTGGGCATGCTGGCCGTGCGGCTGGGCCACCTGACCCGGCCGCTGCGCCATCGCGCGTTCTGGCGGCGGGTGCGCTGCTTCGGGCTGCTGGCCGGCCTGCCGCTCAATCTGTGGTGGGGCATGGTGGCAATGGACATGATGCGCAATCCCACCGCGCCGCCGCCCTTGGCCACGCTGGCCACGTTCCTGATCGACCTGGCCGGCCCGTGCCTGGCGGCTGCCTACGTGGCGGTCTGGGTGCTGGCGCGCCCGGCGCGCTGGCTGGCTCCGGTCGGGCGCATGGCCTTGACCAACTATGTCACCCAGTCCTTGCTGCTGATGCTGCTGCTGCAAGGTTTCGCCCTGGGGCTGGGCGCGCGGCTGCCGCGCGCCGGCATGCTGGCGCTGTGCCTGCCCATTGTGCTGGGACAGCTGGTTTTCAGTCACTGGTGGCTGGCACGCCACCGGTTCGGGCCGCTCGAGGCCGTGTGGCGGCGTTATTCGGAGCGCAAAAGCCGGGCACCGATGGTAAAATAGCCGGTTAATTAAATTCTGCTATTAAAGGCTTTACACGTGCTCTCAACCGCCAATATCACAATGCAATTCGGCGCCAAGCCGTTGTTCGAAAACATCTCCGTCAAGTTCGGCGATGGCAACCGTTACGGCCTGATCGGCGCGAACGGCTGCGGCAAGTCGACCTTCATGAAGATTCTCGGCGGCGATCTGGAACCGTCGGGCGGCAATGTCATGCTCGATACGAACGAGCGTCTGGGCAAGCTGCGCCAGGACCAGTTCGCCTATGAAGACATGCGCGTGCTGGACGTCGTCATGATGGGCCACACCGAAATGTGGGCGGCCATGCAGCAGCGCGACGCCATTTACGCCAATCCGGAGGCGACCGACGACGATTACATGCAGGCGGCCGAACTGGAGGGCAAGGTGTCCGAGTACGACGGTTACACGGCCGAAGCGCGCGCAGGCGAGCTGCTGCTGGGCGCCGGCGTGGAGATCGAACTGCATCAGGGGCCGATGAGCGCGGTGGCGCCCGGCTGGAAGCTGCGCGTGCTGCTGGCGCAGGCGCTGTTTTCCAATCCCGACATCCTGCTGCTGGACGAACCGACCAATAACCTGGACATCAACACCATCCGCTGGCTGGAAGACGTGCTCAACGAGCGCAATTCCACCATGATCATCATTTCCCACGATCGCCACTTCCTCAACCAGGTGTGCACCCACGTGGCGGACATGGATTACGGCACGCTCAAGATTTACCCAGGCAATTACGACGATTACATGCTGGCATCGACCCAGGCGCGCAACCAGCAACTGGCCAATAATGCCAAGGCCAAGGAGAAGGTTGCAGAACTGCAAGACTTCGTGCGGCGCTTCTCGGCCAACAAGTCCAAGGCGCGCCAGGCGACCTCGCGTGCCAAGCAGATCGAAAAGATCAAGGTCGACGACATCAAGCCATCCTCGCGCGCCTATCCCTTCGTGCGCTTCGACGGCGAAAAGAAACTGCACCGCCTGGCGGTGGAATGCGATTCGATCGAAAAGAAATACGACCGCCAGCTGTTCAAGAATTTCAGCATCATGGTGGAGGCGGGCGAGCGCATTGCGATCATCGGCGCCAACGGTGCGGGTAAGACCACCTTGCTGCGCTGCATAGGCGGACCCGACATCGCCGGCCTGGCCGCCGACCACGGTATCGTCAAGTGGGCCGAAAATGCCAACGTCGGTTATATGCCGCAGGATCCGACCGAAGAATTCGCCAGCGATATCACCCTGACCGACTGGATGGGCGCCTGGACCAAGGAAGGCGACGACGATCAGGCCGTTCGTTCGATCCTGGGCCGGCTGCTGTTTGGCGGCGATGAAGTCAAGAAATCCGTGCGCGTGCTGTCCGGTGGCGAAAAGGGCCGCATGATGTACGGAAAGCTGATGCTCGGCCGCCACAATGTGTTGCTGCTGGACGAGCCGACCAACCACATGGACATGGAATCCATCGAGTCGCTCAATATCGCGCTTGAAAAATACGCCGGTACCTTGATCTTCGTGTCGCACGACCGGGAATTCGTGTCCTCGCTGGCGAACCGCATTATCGAAATCAAGGAAAACGAAGTCGTCGATTTCCGCGGCAACTACGAGGACTACCTGAAAAGCCAGGGCATCGACTAGCCATAGTGAACCATATGAACGCGATATTACCGATCAAGACCGTCGAGTACGACCATCCGGTGGCTGGCACCAGCTGCACCGCGCAAGCCTGGGCGCGCGCGCCGGCGGCGCCATCGCCGGCCGAGAAGGCCGAACTCAAGGAGCGCATCAAGCGCCTGCTGAAGGAGCGCGAGGCGGTGCTGGTGGCGCATTATTACGTCGATGCCGACCTGCAAGATCTTGCCGAGGAAACCGGCGGTTGCGTGTCCGATTCGCTGGAAATGGCGCGTTTCGGCCGCGATCATCCGGCCAAGACGCTGGTCGTGGCGGGCGTGCGTTTCATGGGCGAAACGGCCAAGATCCTCAGCCCGGAAAAGCGCATCCTGATGCCTGACCTGGACGCCACCTGTTCGCTCGACCTGGGTTGCCCGGCGGACGAATTTGCGGCCTTCTGCGACCAGCATCCGGACCGCACCGTGGTGGTGTACGCCAATACCAGCGCGGCCGTGAAAGCGCGCGCCGACTGGATGGTGACTTCTTCGATTGGCCTGGATATCGTGGCCCACCTGCATGCCCAGGGCAAGAAAATCCTGTGGGCACCGGACAAGCATCTGGGTTCGTACATCCAGAAAAAGACTGGCGCCGACATGCTCCTGTGGCAGGGTTCCTGCATCGTGCACGACGAATTCAAGGGGATCGAACTCGATCTGCTCAAGGCCGAGCATCCGCAAGCGAAGGTGCTGGTGCACCCGGAGTCGCCGGCCAGTGTGGTGGCGCTGGCTGATGTGGTCGGCTCGACCACGCAGCTGATCAATGCGGCCCAGACGATGGATGCGACCACGTTTATCGTTGCCACCGATAACGGCATCCTGCACAAGATGCGTGCGGCGGCGCCGGGCAAGACGCTGATCGAAGCGCCGACCGCCGGCAACAGTGCCACCTGCAAGAGCTGCGCCCATTGCCCGTGGATGGCGATGAATGGCTTGCAGAATCTGGCCGAGGTGCTGGAGTCGGGCACCAACGAAATTTCCGTCGATCCCGAGACCGGCAGGCAGGCGGTGCGTTCGATCGACCGCATGCTCGATTTCGCGGCGGCCAGGAAGGCCAAGGCGCTGCCGAGCGGCGAGCTGGCGCAGGAAGCAAATCTGTTTTCCGGAGTGGGTCCCGCATGAGTATGAAAAATAGCAATCTGCGCAATCCCTACGACCGTTTCGATGAAGCCTTGCAGGCGGCGTTCGAATCGAATCTGCTGGCGGCCTTGCTGGAAGACGTGGGCAGCGGCGATCTGACCGGCCTGCTGGTGCCGGAAGACACCCGCGTGAAGGCGCGCGTGCTGGTGCGCGAGGATGCGGTGCTGGCCGGGGCACCCTGGTTTGAAGGCGTGATGCTGGCGCTCGACCCGGGCATCGTGATCGACTGGCAGTATGCCGAAGGCGAGCTGATGAAGGCCGATACGATCGTGTGCCTGATCGACGCGCCGCCGCGCAGCCTGCTGACGGCCGAACGCGCCGCGCTCAATTTCATGCAGCTGCTGTCCGGTGTGGCCACGGCCACGCGCAAGTATGTCGACGTCGTCGCCGGGACCCGCGCAGCCATTCTCGATACCCGCAAGACCCTGCCGGGCCTGCGCCAGGCGCAGAAGTATGCGGTGCGCGTCGGGGGCGGCCAGAATCAGCGCATGGCGCTGTTCGACGGTATCCTGATCAAGGAAAATCACATCGCCGCCGCTGGCGGGGTGAGCAAGGCCCTGGGCGCTGCCCAGGCGCTGGACAAAGCCGTGTCGATCCAGATCGAGGTGGAGTCCATCGACCAGTTGCGCGAAGCGCTCGATGCCGGTGCGGTGTCGGTCTTGCTGGATAACTTCGACCTGGCCATGATGCGCGAAGCGGTCGCAGTCAATGGCGGGCGCGCCTTGCTGGAGGCATCCGGCGGCGTGAACCTGGACAGCGTGCGCGCTATCGCCGAGACCGGCGTGGACCGCATTTCCATCGGCGGCCTGACCAAGGATGTCAAGGCCACCGATTTCTCGCTGCGCATTATCGGCTGAGTTTCTCAGTTACGCATGGCCGGGGGCAAACATACTGCGGCCAATGCCGCGATGGGTGGTGCTGCGCACCGTGTCGATCGCCGACAGGATATCGTTCAATTTGGCGTAGTGCAGCATGTGGCCCTGGCCGGGTTCCATCCGGATGGTGCTGGCCGGTAGGTCTTGATCGAGGCGCATCGCATTGTGCGCCGGGTCGATCAACTTGTCGCCGTCGCCGGCGAGCACCTGCACCGGTATGCCCAGCTCGGCGTAGTGTTTATAGAGTGCGATCGCCGCTGGAATCATGAGCGCGCTCTCGGCGGCGCTGGCGCGCAGTTGCGAGGGACGCAGCATCATCCATTTGGGCAGGCGCTTGAAGCTTTCCGGGACGGCGGCGGGACTGAAGAGCTGCTTTGCCATCAGCGGCCAGATCAGGCGGCCCATGAGCGGCGCGACCGTGTAGCGCATCACGTCGCCGATGACCGGGATGGCCGGCTGCGCCATCAAGGTCACGTCCAGGCGCGCGCTTGGATAGTAGTAGCCGGACATGAGCACCAGTCCGCGCAGCGCGTCCGGCGCCTGCAGCGCCATCGCCAGCGTCACCAGCGTGCCCCAGGAAT
>CBFGOU010000249.1:0-6812 GCA_965650445.1 uncultured Oxalobacteraceae bacterium
CGCGGAGACGCTGGTCTATCCGGAGCAGATGATCGACGCGCTGGCGCGGCGCGCCTGCCTGCTGGTGGCCAGTCCCGCGCACCTGAAGCGCCTGCCCGGGCACCTCGACTGGCGCGGCGCCGCGGCGCAGCTGCGCGCGGTGTTTTCCTCGGGCGGCCCGCTGGCGCCGGAAGCGGCCAGCGCCAGCGAGCGCCTGCTCGGGCGGGCGCCGGCCGAAATCTACGGCAGCTCGGAAACCGGCGGCATCGGCTGGCGCAGGCGCCAAGCAGGCGCCAACAGCGCCTGGGAACCCTTTCCCGGCCTGAGCTGGCGCATCGCCGACTGCGGCCGGCTCGAAGTGCGCTCGCCCTGCCTGTTCGACGACAACTGGCTGCGCCTGGAAGACCGCGCCAACGCGCTTGGCCCGACCGGCTTCATGCTGCTAGGGCGCGGCGACCGGCTGGTCAAGCTGGAAGAAAAGCGCATCTCGCTCGATGCCGTCGAAGCCGCGCTCATGGACAGCGGCCTGGCCGCGGAAGCGCGCGTGATCGTCTGCCCGATCGAGGGCAGCGCGCGCCAGGCGCTGGCCGCTTTCGTGGTGCCCTCGGAGCAGGGCGCCGCACTTCTGGAACGCGACGGCAAGCGCGGCCTGAACGCGCGCCTGCGTGCCCACCTGCTCGGCCGGGTCGAAGGCGTGGCCATGCCGCGCCGCTGGCGCTATCTCGATCAGCTGCCGGCCGACGCGCAAGGCAAGGTGACCCAGGCGCTGCTGCTGGCCGAGATGAAAGCGCCTCCCGCGCCGCGCCTGCCGGTCGCCACGCTGCGCGAGCAGGATACCCAGCGCGTACTGCTCGACCTGTTCGTGCCCGCCACGCTGTTCTATTTCGACGGCCACTTTGCCCAGGCGCCGATCCTGCCCGGCGTGGCGCAGATCGACTGGGCGATCCATTTCGGCCGCGCGCATTTCGCCCTGCCGCCGGCATTCTGCGCCATCCACGCGCTCAAATTCCAGCAAGTGATCGCGCCGGAAGCGCGCATCCAGCTGGAACTTCAACACGACAGCGCGGCCGGCAGCCTGCAGTTCCGCTATTTCTCCGAGGCCGGCCAGCATGCTGGCGGCCGAATCCTGTTCGCACCATCACCGAAGACAGCATGCTGAATAAAAAATTTTCACCCGAGGGCCAGTCGGCCTTCGCGGCTCGTTTCGACGCCCAAAAGATCGCCTTCGGCCCGGTGGTGTTCCAATGCGTGCGCTACGCCTGGAAGCGCGGCATGCTGCAGGCACTGGCCGACGCCGGCGGGTCGGGCCTGAGCCTGGAGGCGCTCGCCGCCACCGGACGCTGGACCGGGTACGCCCTCAAGGTCGTGCTGGAGACCTGCCTGTCGGCCGGCGTGGTGCAGATCAGGGAAGGCAATTACGCGCTCGACAAGGCGGGTTTTTGCGTCCTCACCGACAGCATCACCCAGATCAATATCGACTTCACCCACGATGTCTGCTACCAGGGGCTGTTCAAGCTGGACGAATCGCTCGATACCGAAACCCCGGTGGGCCTGCGCGCGCTCGGTTCCTGGCCGACGCTGTACCAGGGCCTGTCCGAACTGAGCGAGCCGGCCAAGACCAGCTGGTTCGCCTTCGATCACTTTTATTCGGACACGTCGTTCCCCTCGATCCTGCCGGACGTATTCGCCACCGCTCCGCGCAAGCTGATGGACGTGGGCGCCAACACCGGTAAATTCAGCCGCGCCGCGCTCGACTACAACGCCGGCGTCGAACTGCACCTGGTCGACCTGCCGCGCCAGCTGGCGGTGGCCGACGCCAACCTGACTGCGGCCGGCGTGCGCGAACGCGCCCATCTGCATCCGGTCGACCTGCTCGACGCCGCGCTGCCGCTGCCTGGCGGGATGGACCTGATCTGGATGAGCCAATTCCTGTCGTGCTTTTCCGAGCCGGCCATCGCCACCATCCTGTCGCGCGCGGCCAGCGCGCTGGCGCCGCAGGGCCAGCTGCTGATCATGGATACCTTCTGGGACCGCCAGCAGTACGATATCGCCGCCTACTGCCTGATCAACACCTCGCCATACTTCACCGCCATGGCCAGCGGGAACAGCAAGATTTACCAGAGCGGCGACTACGTGCGCCTGGCCGAAGCGGCCGGCCTGAAGCTGCTGACCGCACGCGACGGCATCGGCTACTGCCATTCGCTGCTGCGCTTCGGGAAGGCGGACTAGCCGCATGCTGAAGGTGTGCGCACTCATCCCGGTGTACGACCACGAACATGCGGTCGGCGCCGTGCTCGACGCGGTGCTGGCGCAAGGGCTGCCGTGCATCCTGATCGACGACGGCAGTTCGGCCTCGTGCGCGCGCGTGCTCGACACGCTCGCCGCCGCGGCCCCGGGACGGGTGTGGCTGGTGCGCCATGCGGTCAACCACGGCAAGGGTGCGGCGGTGCTGAGCGGCTTTGCCGAAGCGGCGCGGCTGGGCTTTACCCATGCGCTGCAGATCGACGCCGACGGCCAGCACTGCAGCGCCGACATTCCGCGCTTTGTCGACGCCGCGCGCGCCCACCCGCTGGCGGTCGTCACCGGCTGCCCGGTATATGACGAGTCGGTGCCGGCGCTGCGCCTGTATGCACGCTACCTGACCCACGTATGGATATGGATTAACACGCTGTCGTTCGCGATCCGCGATTCCATGTGCGGTTTCCGCATCTATCCGGTGGCCCCGGTGCTGGCACTGGCCGCCCGGCGCGACCTGGGCCAGCGCATGAATTTCGACCCCGAGATCCTGGTGCGCCTGTACTGGGAAGGGCTGCAGGTGGTCAACCTGCCGACCAGGGTCAGCTACCCGGCCGACGGCGTGTCGCACTTCATGGCCTTTCGCGACAACGTCCTCATCACGCGCATGCACACCACGCTGTTTTTCGGCATGCTGGCGCGCCTGCCGCGGCTGGTGGCGCGCAAATGGCGGTCCGCATGACGGCCACGCGGACCCACTGGGCGGCGATCTCGGAGTCCAGCTTCGTGGGCGGCATGCGCCTGCTGTTCTGGATCTGCCGGGTGGCCGGGCGCTGGCCGTTTCGCATCGTGCTCTATCCGGTGCTGGCCTGGTACGTGCTGGCCAAGCCCGCCGCGCGGCGCGCATCGCAAGCCTATCTGCGCCGCGTGAACGCCATCACCCCGGTCGCCACCGGCTGGCTCGGCGTGCTGCGCCACTTCGGCCACTTCGGTGAAGCGATCCTCGACAAGATGCTGCTGTGGGGCGGCCTGTTCGACACCGGCGCGGTGCGCTACACCGGGCTGGAACCGATGAAAGCGCTGCTGGCCGAACGGCGCGGCGCGCTGCTGCTGTGTGCCCACCTGGGCAACGCCGACCTGTGCCGGGTGCTGTCGCATTCGGTCAGCCAGCTCAAGCTGACGGTGCTGGTGCACACGCGGCACGCCAAGGCCTTCAACGACATGCTGGCCGCGCTCGATCCGCGCAGCCAGATGAATCTGCTGCAAGTGACCGAGATGACACCGGCCACCGCGATGATGTTGTCCGAACGGGTGGCGCGCGGCGAGTTCGTCGTCATTGCCGGCGACCGCGTTCCTGTATCGAATGGCGCGCGCGTGGCGCAGGTGCCGTTCCTGAAAGGCGAGGCGGCCTTTCCGGTCGGCCCCTACGTGCTGGCCAGCGTGCTGCAATGCCCCTTGTACGCGCTGTTTTCGATGCGCGTGGGCGCGGCCCACGAAGTGCATTTCGAAATGCTGCAAGAGCGCGTGAGCCTGCCGCGCAAACAGCGCGACGGCGCGCTGGCGCAGCTGGCCGGCCAGTATGCGGCACGCCTGCAGCACCACTGCCTGCGCGCACCGCTGGAGTGGTTCAACTTTTACGATTTCTGGCACTTACCCGATCTGGATCCCAACGATGCATCCCGCTGACCTGAAAAAACCTACCCGTCCGGTGCTGTTCGACCGCGAACGCCTGCGCATCGAAGACGTCGTCGATATTGCCCAGGGCCGCGCCAGCGCGGTGCTGTCCGAGGACCCGGCCTTTCGCGCCGCGATCGCGCGCGGCGCCGACTTCCTCGACCGCCTGCTGCGCGAGGACGGCACCATCTACGGCGTGACCACCGGCTACGGCGACTCGTGCACGGTGGCCATTCCGCCGGAACTGGTGGCCGAACTGCCGCACCACTTATATACCTATCACGGCTGCGGCCTGGGCGAGTATCTGAGCCCGGCGCAGACGCGCGCTGTGATGGCGGCCCGCCTGGCGTCGCTGTGCAAGGGTTATTCGGGCGTGAGCGTGGACCTGCTGGCCCAGATCGCACGCCTGCTCGACGCCGGCCTGCTGCCGCTCATTCCCAGCGAAGGATCGGTCGGCGCCAGCGGCGACCTGACCCCGCTGTCCTACCTGGCGGCGGCGCTGTGCGGCGAGCGCGAAGTGTGGCGCAACGGCGAGCATGTCAGCGCGGCCGAGGCGCTGGTTGATGCCGGCATCGCGCCGCTGCGCCTGCGTCCGAAAGAAGGGCTGGCGATCATGAACGGCACCGCCGTCATGACCGCGCTGGCCTGCCTGGCCTACGACCGCGCCGCCTACCTGGCGCGCCTGTGCACCCGCATCACCGCGATGGCCTCGTTCGCGCTGGACGGCAATGCCCACCATTTCGACGAGACGCTGTTCTCGGTCAAGCCGCATGCGGGCATGCAGGGCGTAGCCGCCTGGCTGCGCGCCGACCTGCCGGCCGGACAGGCCGAACGCAACGGCAAGCGCCTGCAGGACCGCTACTCGATCCGCTGCGCGCCGCACGTGATCGGGGTGCTGGCCGACGCGCTGCCGTTCTTCCGCACGTCCATCGAAAACGAACTCAATAGCGCCAACGACAATCCGATCATCGACGCCGAAGGCGAAAAGGTGCTGCACGGCGGGCACTTCTACGGCGGCCATATCGCCTTCGCCATGGACGGCATGAAAAACGCCGTGGCCAATCTGGCCGACCTGCTGGACCGCCAGATGGCGCTGCTGGTCGACAGCCGCTACAACCACGGTCTGCCGTCCAACCTGTCGGGCGCCCTTGGTGCGCGCGCTGCCATCAACCATGGCCTGAAAGCCTTGCAGATCAGTTCGTCCGCATGGACGGCGGAAGCGCTCAAGCTGACCATGCCGGCATCGGTGTTCTCGCGCTCGACCGAGTGCCACAACCAGGACAAGGTCAGCATGGGCACCATCGCCGCGCGCGACTGCCTGCGCGTGCTGGAGCTGACCGAGCAGGTGGTGGCGGCGCTGCTGATCGCCGTGCGCCAGGGCGTGTGGCTGCGCTGCCGCGTCAGCGGACAGGCCGCGCCGCCGGCACTGCAGCACATGCTCGACGCGCTCGGCGCCGACGTGGCGCCGGTCGAGGAAGACCGCCGCCTCGATCCGGAGCTGCGCGTGCTGGTCGAGCGCATCCGCGGCCAGGCATGGAGCCTGTATGCGTAAGAAGGCAACGCCCAGCCGCTGGAGCGCCGAGACCGAGATACAGGTGCAGTTCTTCGATCTCGACCCCATGCAGATCGTCTGGCACGGCAACTACGTCAAGTACATCGAGATGGCGCGCTGCGCGCTGCTCGACTCGATCGGCTACAACTACGAACAGATGCGCGACTCCGGCTATTCCTGGCCGGTGATCGACATGAACCTGCGCTACATCGGCGCGGCCAGATTCGGCCAGCGCCTGCGCCTTCGCGCCGAAATCGCCGAATACGAAAACCGTCTCAAAATCGACTATCTGATCACCGACGCCGACACCGGCAAGCGCCTGAACCGCGCCAGCACCACCCAGGTGGCGGTGCATCTGGACAGTGGCGAGATGTGCTTCGTGTCGCCGCCGGTGCTGCTTGAAAAATTGGGAGTGACTCCGCAATGAAACGATTCTTTACCGCCCTCGTGCTGGGCGCCGCATGCGCCGCCGCCGGCGCCGCCGCGCCGATCGCGCGTATCCAGGAGATGCTGGCCAAACCGTCCGTGCTGTGCGGCCGCTTCGACCAGACCAAGACCCTGGCCGGCATGAAAAAGCCGCTGGCTTCGAACGGCCGCTTTTGCGTGGTGGCCGGCAAGGGCGTGCTGTGGCGCACCCTCAAGCCGTTCCCGAACACGCTGCGCCTGACGCGCGACGAAATCGTGCACTTCCAGGGCGAGCGCGTGGCCATGCGCCTGGAAGCGAAACAGGAGCCGACCGTCCGCATGATCAATAGCGTGCTGTTTTCGCTGCTGAGCGGCGATCTGGGCCAGCTCGACAAACTGTTCGAAGTCGACGGCAGCGCCGCGGCGGGCAGCTGGAAGGTGGCGCTCAAGGCGCGCGAACCGGCGCTGGCCAAGGCCATCGGCGCCATCGCCCTCGACGGCGGCGCATATGTGAAAAGCATCCAGATCGACGAAGCCGGCGGCGACCGCACCAGCATCGTATTCTCCGACATCAAAACCGGCGAGGGCGCCATCAGCGCGGAAGAGGCGGCCTTACTGTGAAGCCGATTTCCTGGCTGTGGGCACTGGTGGTCTGCCTTCTGCTCGGCCACAACGCCTATCTGTGGCTGGGCAAGCGCATCGTGCCCGACACCGACATCCTGGCGCTGCTGCCGGTGCAGGAGCGCGACCCGGTGCTGCAGCAGTCGTTCACCCACATGGTGGACGCGGCCCAGCAGCGCGTGATCGTGCTGATCGGCGCGCCCGAGTGGCAGGATGCCGCGCGCGCGGCCGACGCCTATAACGCGGTGCTGGCGCGGCAGCCGGACGCCTTGAAGGCGACGACGATCAGCGGCGGCGCGCAGGCCGAATGGCTGGCGCCGTTCGAGCCGCACCGGCTGGCCTTGCT
>CBFGOU010000250.1:0-6810 GCA_965650445.1 uncultured Oxalobacteraceae bacterium
CTGCCGGCACCATCCGGAACGCCGGCCAATTTGCTCCATGCCAATCCTGCATCGAACAAACCGACGCCATCGACGGCGCGATCGCCATCGCCTGACGAGCTGGCGGCAGGGGCGGACTCAACCCCGTTGACGATGCTGTTCGAAAGCGCCGGACAGGCGATCGTCTGCACCGCAAGCGGGCGATAGTGTGCTTGCGGGTCGCCGCGCCCGCCCCGACGGATGTCAGTGTCGACGCGCTGCTCCTGCCGGACGGCTACACGGTGTTCACGTACACACGTGCGCAAGGTGTCACCGGCGCTCCCGACCCGCAGGGGCAGGCGGCGCTGCGGTTTCAGGCCGCCGTCGATGCTGCGGCGACGGCCGTACGCGGATTCCTGAGCGCACGGACCGGCTCCATTGCGCATGTCGACGATTACTACGAATATGATCCGGTGCTCGAGGACCCCGTTCCCGCCCCCGGCGATTCCGGCGGTGGAGGGTATTACGTCCCGATCGTCGTCATTTCCGCGCCCCTCCCGGACGCGATCGATCCGGGACCGTTCATCGTCGCCAGTGGCGACGGAGATATCGGCAACGACGCCATTCCTCAACTGCCCCCGAGATATCCGGATGAGGACCTGGCCGCGGTGCTCAATCCGTGCGTGATCAGCCCGATCATAACGGTCTGCGTTCGTGGCAATCGTCCGCCGCCGCCCGACGTGGTACCACTGCCGACAGGGCCCACGCCATGGTTCCCGTAAAGCTGGTGCGACTCATTTCACGTGCTTTGCAGTACCGGACAGGAGCCGCGCGACAATGACCGAGGTGCCGACAGCGATACTAGTGGTAAGACGATGGACGAGCTGTATCGCATCTGCGACGAAATCAACGCCGCTGAAAGCTCATCCGGCACAATGACTGGCCATCACCCGCAACCTTCGGCCGGGCAACCGACCTGTCCACGGAGAACCACGCAATGAAGGAACCAAAACTGACGCTTGCGCTGGCCGAACGCGGCGACCAGCCCATCATGCTGATGAGCCGCAACGACAGCGAGCTATTTAACCGCATGGATTGGGAACTTGCCAAGTTGGCCGAACTGGGTTATATGGGCGCTTGCGAACGAATCGGCAGCGCCGCCCTGATGATGTTGCACTCGGCCCACCCGCAAACATTTGTACCTTACCCGGCGCTTGTGCCGCCGGAGTCGGCGGTGCAGGAGCCCATCGACGTTCTCCATTACCTGCTCCAGCTATCAATCCGCGACCGCACCAGCCGCTACGTGGCGCTGATGGATATGCTAGTGGCACACCACTCGAAAGAGCTCAGTCATTACGACTTTGTGCAACAGTGGCCGATTTTTCGCGAGCGTCTGCTGCACCATCCTACATGATCCTTGACCGACCCCGGCGCCGAACGGCGATGTGATGATGACCCCGGTATCATTTGAATTCCAGTTTGCCGGCCTCTTCGAAGCACGCGCGCACAAAAGGAACAACGTCCTTGAACTGCCAGCGCCGCGTGGCGTCCGGGCTGCGATCAAATTTAACGGCGATGGTGCGGATTGCGTCATCGTGAAGTGCGGGAATCGAGGGGGGAGCGATGAACAGCGGGTGCACGATAACGGCGGCGGGACGATCGGTGTACCGTTTGGCGAAACGAGCCAATTCGTCTGCTTCGTCCTCGGTGTCGCACGTTTCCAGCACGCGGTTGTCCTTTTCGTCAACGATTGCCGGCGTCACCGTGGGCAAACTGGCCTGCAGCTCAAATTCTGGCCGAGCACGCCGAGCAGATGGAGACCCATCTGGAATCGGCCCATTCCGCCATTCAAATGGAGCCCGAACAGATCTCGGGGACGGTGAGAATCACCATCACGGATACCATCCTGCATGGCCTGGTGGCGCCGGCACTGAAAGCGCGGCAAACGAGCCACCCCTTGCTCGCGTATGAGCTGCATACTGGTAATGAACTGGCCAGCCTGACGCGGCGCGATGCCGACATTGCGGTACGCGCAACCAAGCAACCACCCCAGCACTTGATCGGCAAGTATGTTGGTCCCATCCGGATGGCGCTGTTTGTCGCGAAAGATGGTCCGGTGCACAAGCTAAAGGAAGTCGAAGTGGGCAAAGCGCACTGGATTGCACCGGATGATGCGTTGCCGGAACATCCAGCTGTGCTCTGGCGCAAGCAGCACTTCCCCAGCGTGGCGCCGCGCTACCGGGTCAGCAGCATCCTGACCGTGATGGAACTGGTCGCCTCGGGCCTGGGGGTGGGCATCCTGCCGATATTCCTGGCGCGCCTACGTCCGGACCTGGTGCCGTTGACCGACGTGCTCGAGGAATGCCAGACCGAACTGTGGCTGCTCACCCATCCGGAATCGCGCCACCTGCGGCGCGTCGCCACCGTCTTCAGGCATTTGTCTCTGACGCTGTCGCTGTGACTTCCTGAACCACGCTGACCCACTGGCCGCCGGTCACCCGGGCCAGCAGGTCCGGGCTGATGCGCACTGCGGTGTGCACCGCGCCGGCGGCCGGTAGCACTTCATCGAAGTCGCGCAGCGAGCTGTCCAGGTACACCGCCAGCGGCTGCGCCAGCCCGAACGGGCATACGCCACCGACCGGATGGCCGGTCAGGGCAACGACCTCGTCGGCGCCGAGCATCTTGCCCTTGCCGAAAGTGTCCTTGAATTTCTTGTTGTCGACCCGCGCATCGCCGCGTGCCACCAGCAGGATCGCGCGGCCGTCGGCCACGCGGAAGGCCAGCGTCTTGGCGATGCGGCCCGGCTCGACGCCATGCGCCTCGGCCGCCAGCGCCACCGTGGCGGTGCTCACTTCCAGTTCGATGATGGGGATGTTCAGATCGCGGGCGGCGAAGAATGCGCGTACCGAGGCCAGGCTCACGGCGGTCCTTTCAGGCGGCGGCCGTTTTGGCGGCCTTGACCGGCTTGGGCAGGGCGATCAGGCGGGTGCCGGCCAGTTTATCGTGGAGAAATTGACGGTCTTTGTCGAGGAAGGCGGTCATGGCCCAGGCCAGCACGCCGATGGCCAGCGCGGCGCTGACCGCGCCCTTGCTGGTGATGTGAAAGGCCCAGCACACCGCCAGCGCCGGCAGGAACCAGCCCCAGGCCAGCAGGTAGCGCAGCGCCGCCGTGCCATAGGGCACCTTGGCGTAGCCCACCTTGACCAGTTTGATGCGCCAGGTTTTCATCGCCAGGGTATGGCCGCTGTCGGTCCAGAAATGGATGAAGTAGGCGGCCGTGACGAGGAACAGGAAGGCTTTCAGGCCATGCTCGAACAGCGGCCCCTTGCGGTTTTGGGTAGCCAGCAGGAACACGCCGGTGGCGAACATTTCCACTGCGGTCAGCAGGAACGCTTCGTACACAATACTGATCAGGCGGCGTTTCAGGCTGGGGGTGACGACTGCATGCGTACTATTTGACATTGGCGGCGGGCGGGGGAACGCAGGCGGGCAGGGCCGCGGCGGTGTTGGCGACGGTGCCGGGCGGACAAATGGCCGCGCCGCTCTTGCCAGGCTTGACGGTGCGGGTGACCGGCTGCGCCTTGGGCGGCAGATTGGTCACTTGCGGTTTCTTGGCCGCGACGGCGGCGGCGGTCAGTTTTTTCTTTTCTTCTTCCGGCAATTGCTGGTATTCGTCCCACTTGGCGGACTTGGCCGACTTGTCGATTTTCTTGGTCAGCGTGTAGTTTTCCCGGGCCTGGCGGCGCTGCTCCGGCGTCAGCTTGAGCCACTCGCGCATGCGCTCGTGCACGCGCTGCTGTTCGTCCGGTTTCATGCCGGCGAAGCGGTTGCCCATGTCGAGCCACTTCTGCTTGCGCACGCTGTCGAGCCTGTCCCACTCGGCGGAGAGGGGGGCCAGCGCAGCCCGCTGGGCCGGCGTGAGATCTTTCCACATTGGTTTGACGGCGACGGGCGCCCCCGCCACGGGCGCGGCCGGTGCCGCCTGGGCCGCAACGGCGCCGGCGAGCAGGACACTGGCCAGCACCACGCCGGCGGGGAGCGCGCGCAAGCTCATCTAGTTTTGCCCGCGCTCGGCGAGATAGGCGTTGAAACCCTGGTCGAGATAGGCGTTCAGCGGCAATTCGTCGGACAGCACGGCCGCATCGAGCTCGGCGATTTCGGCGATGCGCTGCTGCTCTTCGTATTGATAGATGCCGGCCAGACCGGCCACCAGGGCCAGCAGCGGCACCACCACCGACACGCGGCCCAGCCATGCGAACGACAGCAGCCTGCCGGACGGACCGGCCGGCTGGCGGCCCAGCACGCGCACCGGCGCCTCGGGTTTCTTGCGGGCCAGCGCCTGCTGGCGCGCCGCCGCCAGCCGCTGCGTGGTCGACGCGGGCAGGTCGTCGAGATGCTCGTTCAGAGCATGGCGTACCTTGTACGCAAAATTAAGATCGTCGGCGTTCATAATTTGATTCCCTTGGCTTTCAGTGCTTCAGCGAGCGCGTGGGTTGCACGGGAACAGTGGGTCTTGACACTACCTTCGGAGCACCCCATCGCTTGCGCTGTTTCAGCCACGTCCATATCTTGCCAGTAACGCATAAGGAAGGCTTCCCGTTGACGCGCAGGCAGCTTTTGTACCTCCGCATCGATCAGGCGCAGGGTCTGCGCGCGTTCCAGCTGGTCGGCGGTCGATTCCGCTGCCGCCGAGCCTTCCTCCGACTCGTACGACTCGAGTATATCAAAGTCTTCGTCGTCACCGTCGCGCCGGCCCAGGCCCGAAAACAGGCTGATCCAGGTATTTCTGACCTTTTCGCGCCTGAAATAATCGAGTATGGTGTTTTGCAAAATGCGCTGGAACAGCATCGGCAGCTCGGCCGCGGGCTTGTCGCCGTACTTGTCGGCCAGCTTGATCATCGCATCCTGCACGATGTCCAGGGCCGCCTCATCCTTGCGCACGGCGTACACGGCCTGCTTGAAAGCGCGCCGCTCTACACTGGCAAGAAAGTCGGATAATTCTTTATCTGTGGCCATGCGTGGGGGGAGGTGTGTGCGCCGCCATTCTATAGCCTGGAGGCATTTGGAAAAACTGTCGCATGCTAGCAAACAATGGCGACTTTTGCATAACTTTACACACGAGTGTAACTAGCGGCCCGTCTATTTACGCCAAAACAGGGCGGTTTGCCTGCGAAATAAGCAAATATTGGTTTTATTCCTTGACCTAAATGGTGCAACGCAGTAATGTATAGTACGCTTCGCCATCCCGAAGCAGTATGGTCATGCCGCGACCGCCACACAAGGCGTCCCCTGCATGACGCGCTTTCATCTAGTAGGCAGTTTGCTCTAACCCGTGCCACAAGCGCGAGAGATTCGCATCCACCGCCACAGACACTCAAGCTGAACGAGTTGCGCCCAGCGCCGGTTCGTAACGTCACTACGGGGACGTGAAAGATCGCCGTGACCGCAGATAAAAGGAACGCCTGAGCACTGTCGCGCACCGCGAGTATCGTCAGGAGAGAGCATCCGATCACCTCCCAATGGGTCTTGAAAGGAATGTATCATGAGTAACGAACCAGCAGCTCCCATCACGGGCGCTGAGATAGTCGTCCGTTGTCTGGCCGAAGAAGGCGTCAAGCACGTTTTCGGTTACCCAGGCGGTGCGGTCCTCTATATCTACGACGCCATCTTCAAGCAAGACAAATTCCAGCACATCCTCGTTCGCCACGAGCAGGCAGCCGTACACGCCGCTGACGCCTATTCGCGCAGCTCGCAGACGGTCGGCGTTGCCCTCGTCACGTCCGGCCCCGGCGTCACCAATGCGGTGACCGGCCTGTCGACCGCCTACATGGATTCGGTGCCGATGGTGGTCATTTCCGGCCAGGTCCCGAGCCACGCGATCGGCCAGGATGCATTCCAGGAATGCGATACCGTCGGCATTACCCGCCCGGTCGTCAAACACAACTTCCTCGTGAAGGATGTGAAAGACCTGGCGGCGACGATCAAGAAAGCTTTCTATATCGCCAAGACCGGCCGTCCCGGCCCGGTGCTGGTCGATATCCCCAAAGACATCACGATGCACAAGTGCGCGTTCGAGTATCCGCGTGAAGTGGAAATGCGCTCGTACAAGCCGATCGACAAGGGTCACTCCGGCCAGATCCGCAAGGCCGTGCAGCTGCTGCTGCAAGCCGAGCGTCCGATGATCTATACCGGTGGCGGCGTGATCCTGGCCAATGCATCGCCAGAACTGAACAAGCTGGTGGAAAAGCTCGGCTTTCCCACCACCAACACCCTGATGGGCCTGGGCGGTTCGCGCGCTTCCAGCGAGAACTACGTCGGCATGCCCGGCATGCACGGTACCTACGAAGCCAATATGGCCATGCAGCACTGCGACGTGCTGATCGCCATTGGCGCGCGCTTCGACGACCGCGTGATCGGCAACCCGAAGCACTTCGCCCAGAATGCCCGCAAGATCATTCACGTCGATATCGACCCATCGTCGATTTCCAAGCGCGTCAAGGTCGACATTCCCATCGTCGGCAACGTCAAGGACGTGCTGGTCGAGATGCTGTCCCAGCTGGAAGCGGCCGACGCCAAGCCGAACGCCGCTCCGCTGAAAGACTGGTGGAAACAGATCAACGAATGGCGCGGCCGCGAGTGCCTCAAGTACGCCTCGTCCGACCTGGTCATCAAGCCGCAATCGGTGATCGAGAAAGTCTGGGAAGTGACCAAGGGCGACGCCTTCATCACGTCCGACGTCGGCCAGCACCAGATGTGGGCGGCCCAGTACTATCCGTTCGACAAGCCACGGCGCTGGATCAATTCCGGCGGCCTGGGCACCATGGGTGTGGGCCTGCCGTACGCCATGGGCGT
>CBFGOU010000251.1:0-6809 GCA_965650445.1 uncultured Oxalobacteraceae bacterium
CGTCGATGGTGATGTCCTTGCCGTGGAAACGCGAGTACGCCAGGATCTTGCGCAGGGCGCCTTCGAGTTCGCGCACGTTCGAGCGCAAGTGCTTGGCCACAAAGAACGCCACGTCGTCGGAGAAGGTGACCCCTTCCGACTGGGCCTTCTTCAACAGAATCGCTACCCGCATTTCCAGTTCGGGCGGCTCGATCGCCACCGTCAGGCCGGAATCGAAGCGCGAAATCAGGCGGTCGTCCATGCCCGTGATTTCTTTCGGGTAGGTGTCGCTGGTGATGATGATCTGCTTCTTGGCCGCAATCAGCGCCTCGAAGGCGTAGAAAAACTCTTCCTGGGTGCGGCTCTTGCCGCCGAAGAATTGAATATCGTCGATCAGCAGCATGTCCAGCGAGTGGTAGTAATGCTTGAAGTCGTCGAAGCCCTTGCGCTGGTAGGCGGTCACCACGTCGCGCACATATTGTTCCGCGTGGATATAGCGAATGCGCGCGCCCGGCTGGTCGGCCATGACCTGGTTGCCGATCGCGTGGATCAGGTGGGTCTTGCCCAGGCCCACGCCGCCGTAGAAGAACAGCGGGTTGTACGACACGCCCGGATTGTTGGCCACCTGGATGGCGGCGGCGCGCGCCAGCTGGTTGGCCTTACCGGTGACGAAACTGTCGAAGGTCAGGTCGGTGTTGACGCGGCTTTGCTCGCGCCGCGGCGAATTGCCGATGTTGTATTCGGGCGAGGCAGGGCCGTCCGCTTCCGCGCGGCCATTGCCGGCGATGTTGCCCGGAATATGGTCGTCGGCCGGCGCAGGATGCGCGGCGACCGGCTTTTTCGGCAGGGCATTTTTCGGGTCGAGCACGAACTGCACTTCGACCGGGCATTCGAAATACTGGCAGGCCAGCGCCGTGATGCGGGTGGCGAACTGGGTCTTGACCCAGTCGAGCTTGAAGCGGTTGGGCGCGGCGATGCGCAGCTTGCCGTCGTCGTAATCGAGCACCGTGAGCGGTTTGATCCACGCACTGAATTGTTGCGGCGTCAGCTCCAGTTCAAGCTGGGCGGAACAAGTCGGCCAGAAATTTTCCATGAATCGTCTGTCTGAATAAGGTGTGGTAAGGCGGCTGCTATGCTGCTCGAGCCCGCGCTGCGTCGCGCGGGATGCGCCACACGTAACACGCTATTCTACCCGCGCCGGCGCAAGTTATCCACAGGCACGAGCTTCTTTTTCCAGACTCGGCTGGTGCGCCTGCTCAACCTCAGCCTTGACATGGAAGGGTGAAATGCTGAATAATTCAGGGTTCCCCGCCCGCATTCCGTGCAAACGAGCCAAACGGCGCTTTGTTGGGCAGCGGGTAGCAACAAGTTGTTAACAAGTATTGCTGTGGCGTGACGCTGGCTTAAACCTCTGCGAAATGTCATTGGCGCCGAAACCTGACCCGACGTCAGACCCGATTCTGCTTTTTATTTTGCTTTAAGCGAGACCACCATGAAACGTACTTACCAACCTTCCGTCGTTCGTCGCAAGCGCACGCACGGCTTCCGCGCACGTATGGCTACCCGTGGCGGTCGCGATGTGCTCAACGCACGCCGCGCCAAGGGTCGCAAGCGTCTGGCTGTATAAGTTGTACAGACCTGGCACTGACTGCTGGATCGCGGTTGGCAATGACTAGCGAAGGTTCACACGACTTCGCGCGCGTTCGGCGTATCGTTAAAACGGATGAATTTTCATCCGTTTTTCGTTTGCGCCCTGCGCAGAAATCGGCGCATTTCGTGCTCTACACCCGCTCCAATGCATTGCCGCATGCGCGGCTGGGCGTCGTGGTGGCCAAGCGTTTTGCACCGCGCGCGGTAACGCGCAACACCATTAAACGTGTCACGCGTGAACTGTTCCGCGTGGCGCAGCTGCCGGCCCTCGACTGTATCGTGCGGCTGGCGCGTCCCGTTAACGGCAAGGATGGCCCGGCCACCTCGGCAGCGCTGAAAGCGGCGCTGCGCAGCGAGCTGACGCGGCTGTTTTCGTCCCAGACCCCGCGCGAGGGCAAAACGGCGCCCGCGCCGGTGCCGAAAGTGGCATCATGAAACGCTTGCTGGTGGGATTGCTACGCGGCTATCAGATCCTGCTGTCGCCCATGCTGGGACAGCGCTGCCGCTTTCATCCGACCTGCTCCAATTACGCAATTGAAGCGATCCGCGTGCATGGCGCCGCGCGTGGCGGCCTGCTGGCCGCGCGCCGCCTGTGCCGCTGCCATCCCTTCCATCCGGGCGGCCTCGACCCTGTGCCGCCCGCGCATTCCAAGCCTATTTCCACAGCCGCATGCGGCTGCAACCACTCCTGAACAATACCTCAATGGAAATCAATAAACGTACTATCCTGTGGATCGTGTTTTCCGTCTCGCTGGTGCTCCTCTGGAACGAGTGGATGGTATCGAACGGTAAACAGTCGATGTTTTCCGCGACCCCGCCGGCCAAGACCGCTCCAGCGGCGAAGGCGCCGGGTGCCGATCTGCCGAGCGCTGCCGGTGCCCAAGCCGTGGCCGGCGCCCTGCCTGGCAGCACTGCCGTGGCGGCCGCCAAGAGCGAAATCATCACCATCACCACCGATGTGATGCGCGTCGATATCGACACCGCCGGCGGCGTCATCAAGCATCTGGAACTGCTCAAGTTCAAGGACAGCAAGCACAAGGGCCAGAACCAGGTGCTGTTCGACGTGAATCCGAAAGGCGTTTATGTCGCGCAGACCGGTCTGGTCAGCAACAATGGCACTGCCTTGCCGAATCACGCTACGCCGTTCACCGCCAAGCCGGGCCCGCGCGCGCTCGATGGCGCCGATCAGGTGCAACTGGTGCTGGAAGCGGAACAGAACGGCGTCAAGCTGACCAAGACCTTCACGTTCAAGCGCAACGATTACCTGATCGACATGCGCCATGACATCACCAACGTCGGCACCGCACCGGTGGCGCCGTCGCTGTATCTGCAACTGCAGCACCACGGCAATAAGCCGGAAGGCGATTCCTACTTTAACTCCAGCTACACCGGCCCGACCCTGTACACGCCGGAGGAAAAGTACCAGAAGCTGCAATTCGAAACGATCGAGAAGAAGGGCCACGCGGAACACGCGACCAAGTCCAAGGATGGCTGGATCGCGATTTCCCAGCACTATTTTGTATCGGCCTTCCTGCCGCCGAAGGGCGTGGAGCGCGAAATTTCGACCGCCAAGGTCGATACCAACCTGTACGCCATCCGCACCGTGATGCCGCTCGGTACCCTGGCGCCCGGCCAGACCGTGACCAACGACACCAAGCTGTATTCCGGCCCGCAGGACGAGAACAAGCTGGCAACGATCGCACCTGGTCTGGAACTGGTCAAGGATTACGGCAAGCTGACGATTATCGCCAAGCCGATTTTCTGGGTAATCGACCAGTTGCATAAGATCATCGGCAACTGGGGCTGGACCATTATCGTCTTCACGATTCTGATCAAGCTGCTGTTCTTCCCGCTGTCGGCCGCCGGTTTCAAGAGCATGGCACGCATTAAGCTGGTCACGCCGAAGATGCAGGCCATCCGCGAGCGTTATAAGGACGATCCGGTCAAGATGAACCAGGCCACCATGGAGCTGTACCGCACGGAGAAGATCAATCCGCTGGGCGGCTGCCTGCCGATTCTGGTGCAGATGCCGGTATTTATCGCCCTGTACTGGGTGCTGAGCGCCTCGGCCGAAATGCGCGGCGCGCCGTGGATCGGCTGGATTACCGACCTGACCGCGCCGGACCCGTTCTACATCCTGCCGGTGCTGTACGCGATTTCGATGTTTATCACCACCAGGCTGAATCCGGCGCCCGCCGATCCGGTGCAGGCCAAGATGATGATGTTCATGCCGCTGGCGTTCTCGGTGATGTTTATCTTCTTCCCGTCCGGCCTGGTGCTGTACTGGGTGGTTAATAACATCCTGTCGATTGCCCAGCAGTGGGTGATCACCAAGAAGTTCGAAGCGGGTAAGGCGAAATAAGGCCTTTACCGCGTTCCAAAAAACCCGTGTTCGCACGGGTTTTTTTACGTTCAGCGATCGTTAGTGGCAGTCGACTTCGAATTTGACGATGACACCTTTGCGTTCCTCCCCGGTAGTGATCGTGCATTCTGTTGCAGCGTCGCCCATGCGTTTGGAGAGCTGCAGCGCGGCTGTCCCATACGAGCAGTACAGCCACTTCTGCTCGCCGCTCTCGAATTTCCAGACTTCCTGCGATCCACCTTTTATCGCCTTCGATGCGCCCGGAACCAGGTAAGACATTTCATTTGGATGACCGCTGAGCATTCCGCCGCCGGTTAACCGGGTGATCGATGGCGAGGTGGCGAGCCAGCCGTTCGGCACATGCTTGATACCAGTGGCGCCCTCGGGAAGGATCAATGGGCATTCAGCGTGCTGCGCCAGGGCGATTGCTGGTAATACGCAGAGCGTCAGGATATAGGCGCGTCTCATCGTTCAATCACCGAAAAGGCCTCGGCATTATTGCTGGGGTCTTTGAACGTACCATCCCGGTTTTTGCCGCGCCGGGGAATATGGCGCTTCGAAATGAAGGGTTTGTTACGCGAGTCGCCCTTCCATTGGTCCATTACCCAAATGCCGGCTCCGGCATAGGCGAGGAAGAATGCGGCATGTTTGCCGGTAAAGCCAGTTGGCGGATATCGTCCGTCGACGAACGTGGCAATTGCAGTGCCGCGAGCGAGGTTGCGCGTGCCGATAACCTGCTGCCCCTCACGCCACACGCTTGTCGGGAGGCCAATCAGGCCCGGCGTAAAATGTTTGATCAAAGCCACGCAATCACCTCCATCGACAGGCGGTTGGTCCTGCAGTTTATCGACATCCTTGTACACGAATTTTGACATGGGAATCTCCATTGGATCGCGGGATTCCCATTATTTACAACGTCGGACTGGCTTAACTTGCCTGCGGTCAACATTTAGGGGGGCACCTGCGTGGATCAATTTCGCCAAGGCGATCCGCTCCTGCCGCATCCCATCCCTTACAATTAGCCCATGAAATTAGATTCTTCTCCAATCGCGGCCATTGCAACAGCACCCGGCCGTGGCGGTATCGGCGTGGTACGCGCATCTGGCAAGTCGCTGACGGCGCTGAAAGCGGCTTTATTCCCGAACTCGACCTTATCGCCGCGTCACGCGGCCTACGTCCCCTTCACCCATGCCGACGGCACGGTCATCGACGAAGGTATTGCCATCTGGTTTAAGGGCCCACATTCGTACACCGGCGAAGACGTGCTGGAATTGCAGGGCCACGGCGGACCCGTCGTGCTGCAGATGCTGCTGGCGCGCGTGCTTGAAGCCGGCGCGGAGATCGGTTTGCGCCTGGCCGAGCCGGGTGAATTCACGCGCCGCGCCTACCTCAACGACAAGCTCGATCTGGCGCAGGCCGAAGCGGTGGCCGATCTGATCGATGCATCGACCGAGGCGGCGGCCAAATCGGCGTCGCAATCGCTGTCCGGTGCCTTCTCGAAAACCATCAATACGCTGGTCGAGCAAACCATCAATCTGCGCATGCTGGTGGAAGCCACGCTCGACTTTCCGGAAGAGGAAATCGACTTTCTGGAAAAATCGAATGCGCGCGGCCAGCTCGCCGTGATTGTCGATTCTCTGGAGGACGTGTTCAACAAGGCGGCCCAGGGAGCGCTGCTGCGCGAAGGCTTGAATGTGGTGCTGGTCGGTCAGCCGAACGTGGGCAAGTCGTCCCTTTTAAATGCCCTGGCCGGTGCGGACGTGGCCATCGTGACGCCGATTGCCGGCACCACGCGCGACAAGGTGACCGAGACGATCCAGATTGAGGGCATCCCATTGAATATCGTCGATACCGCCGGCATCCGCGCCATCGACGATGGTGTGGACGTGGTCGAACGCATTGGGATCGAACGCACCTGGGGCGAGGTGGGAAAAGCCGACGTGATTTTGCATATGCTCGATGCGGATCTCGGCCCGACCCGTGCCGATGAAGGCATCGTAGCCGCATTTCCCGCCAGCGTGCCGGTCCTGCGCATCTGGAACAAGATCGATTTGTCGGGACATAAGCCGTCCGTGGACCGCTCGGCGGAAGCGACCAATATCTATCTGTCCGCGCATGAACACATCGGCATCGATCTGCTGCGCGCGGAATTGCTGCGGATCGCGGGGTGGCAGCAAACCGGCGAATCGCTGTTCCTGGCGCGCGAGCGTCACCTGATTGCACTGCGCAATGCGCGCAAGCACCTCGATATGGCGGGGCAGCACGCGGCGCAAAATGATCAGTCGCTGGACTTGTTTGCCGAAGAATTACGTCTCGCGCAGGCGCAATTGTCGAGCATTACCGGCGAGTTCACGCCGGACGATCTGCTGGGCGTGATTTTTAGCCGTTTCTGTATTGGAAAATAAATGGACTTCCGCGCATGTTGCCCATGGTCAACTGCTGAGGTAGCATTCTGAAGTACGTTGAACGTTCCGTGCTCCATGTACAAGACCGTGCGGTCCCGATGCGCCACGCAGCAAACGCAAATGGACCCTATGGATCGTATGGAATCATCCGATTCAGCGTTTCCGGACACCCCGGTATCGGCGTTCACTCCGGACGCGCAAATGCCCGCAATCTGCCGGGACCGGCACACCCAACGATGGGCTGTATTCGCACTTCCGATGACGCGATGCTGGCAATTAGGGATGCGATGAGGACAGACCCACTCACTACTATCGAAGTAAGCAATAATCGCGCATCGACAGCACGCTCTGCGAGCAAAAGAAATAAGCATCGCCGCCTGCACAGGAGCCATCATGCGTAATGCCGTGCTCCT
>CBFGOU010000252.1:0-6771 GCA_965650445.1 uncultured Oxalobacteraceae bacterium
CCGGTCGACCTGGCGCGGCTGGTCGAGGTGCTGGAAACCCAGGCGGCCTAAAGGCTTGGCGCCTTGAACAGGCGGCCGCTGGCCAGGCGTTTGATTTCATCGAAGTCGACCGGCTTGATCAGGTGATGGTCGAAGCCCGCTTCCACGGTGCGCTGGCGGGCGTCGTGCTGGCCCCAGCCGGTCAGGGCGATCATCAGCACTTCGGCCGATTCGGGCATGGCGCGGATGCGGCGCGCGGCCTCGTAGCCGTCCATGCCCGGCATGCCCAGGTCCATCACGATCATGTCCGGCATCGACTGTTCGACCGCGTGCACGGCCTCGAAGCCGTCGTAGGCGGTCGCCACGCTGCAGTGCTCCATGTCGAACAGCGCCTGCAGCGAGTCGGCCGCGTCGCGGTTGTCGTCCACTACCAGTACCTTGGGGCGCTCCTCGGTCACCTGGGCCGTGTGTGCGGGGGCGTCGTGCGCATTCAGGCCGTACCGGCTGACGACCGGCAGCGAGACGATGAATTCGCTGCCCTTGCCAAGGCCGTCGCTGCGCGCATGCACGCTCCCGCCGTGCATTTCGGCGAACTGGCGCGACAGCGACAGACCGATCCCCAATCCGCTGGCGATCTGCCCCGATGGCGGGCGGCTTTGCTCGAACATCGCGAAGATGCGCTTGAGCGCGGCCGGCTCCAGGCCAATGCCGCTGTCCTTGATATGAATTTTCAGGCAGTCGCGCTCGACGTAGGCGCGTACCGCGATGGTGCCCTCGACCGGCGTGAACTTGACCGCGTTCGACAGGATGTTGGCGACGATCTGCACCACGCGCGCATAGTCGGCGAACAGGACCACATCGTGATCGGGCAGGTCGAGCGTGATGCGGATGTTCTTGGCCAGCGCCGCCGCCGAGCACAGCTCGTTGACGTGGTTCATCACGGCGTCGAAGGTGGTGTAATCGCGCTGCAGGGCGATTTTGCCGCTGTTAATGCGCGCCACGTCGAGCAGATCGTCGACCAGCCGGGTCAGGTGCGTGACCTGGCGCTCGACCACATCGCTGACCCGCTTGATTGCCGGTTCGGCCGGGAACAGGTGGGTGAGCACGCCCATCGACGTGCGGATCGGCGCAAGCGGATTGCGCAGCTCATGCCCCAGGCTGGCCAGGAATTCGTCCTTGCGGCGGTCGGTCTCGCGCACCTGGTACTGCTTGTCGCGCGCGCGCAGGACCGACTGCAGGGACGTGATCAGGGTGAGCGTGCGCACCGGGCGTTCGAGCAGGGTCACGTTGCCGAGACTGGCGATCGCCTGGCGTACGCTGAGCGAATCGGGACCGCGGTGGGTCAGCAGCACGATCGGCAGGTCCGACCAGGCGGGCTGGGACTGGACGAATTCGCCCAGCGCTTTCAGGCCGCCGTTTGACAGCGCCTCTTCCACGGTCAGCACCGCGCCGACGCCTTTGAGCAGTTCTTCCGCCAGCTGGGCGGCGCTGACCGTCACCAGGTTCTCGACCGCGGCGATGCTCAGCATTTTCGAGGCCAGCAGCGCGTCTTGCCCGGTCGGCGCGAAGATCAAGATCCGCTTTTCCATGTATTAGCTGTCGTTGTCGTCATCGGCGAACGGCATGCAATCCTTGCCATCGTCGAAGGTCGGCACCCCGGTCAGGATGCCATGGAAGTCGGTCAGGACATCGCCAACATGGATGCCGTTCTCGTCCATGCCGAACAGGCGGATGGTGCGCTCGTGTTTTCCCACGCGCTTCTTGAACATCGAGATCGCCTGGCGCACCTTGCCGCGTGCTTCGAAGTAGCGCAGCATGATGACGCTGTCGGCGATGTAGCTGGCGTCCACGGAGCTCGACATGGCGCTGCCGATCACCCCCGGCTGCACGCCCACCAGGATGGTGACCACGCCACGCTGGCCCAGATAGGTCAGCAGCTCGTGCAGGTGAGTGGCCAGGAAGCGCTCATCGGGCATTGCCTTCAGATAGCCGTTCAGGCTATCGATGACGATGATCTTTGCGCCTTGCGCTTGTGCGTCGGTCACGGCCTGCATGAATTCCCCCGGCGCCATCTCGGCGGGATCGATCTGCTGCACCGTCAGCTGGCCATTATTCACGGCAGGCTCCAGATCCAGTCCCAGGCCCGAGCAACGCAGCATCATGTTGTTGACGGCTTCTTCGAACAGGAACATGGCCGCCTTCTGTCCGCGCCCGATGGCGGCGTGGACGTATTGCGCGCACAGGGTCGACTTGCCGGTGCCGGGCGGTCCGGAGATCAAGGTGCTGGTGCCTTCATCGAGGCCGCCGCCGGTGAGCATGTCGAGCTTCCCGATGCCGCTGGAGAGCTGCTCGCGGGAGCTGCGCACACGGGAATAGGCGGCGATCAGGCGCGGATAGACGACCAGGCCGCCGGTGAGAATCTTGTAATCGTGCGAGCCCCCGCGAAAGGCGATGCCGCGGTACTTGACGATGCGAACGCGCCGGCGTTCGGAGCCGTAGTCCTGGTTGATCAGTTCGAGCGTGATGACGCCGTGCGCCACGCTGCGCACCTGCAGGTCGCCGGAGAGGGCGGTGCGGTCGTCGAGGAACAGGGTGGTGCAGCCTTTGCCGGACAGGTACTGCTTCAGCGCCAGCACCTGGCGGCGGTAGCGCAGCGGGCTTTCGGCCAGCAGCTGCAGTTCCGACAGCGAATCGAGCACCACGCGCGTGGGCTTGTATTTTTCGATCGTCGCGAGGAGGCGCTGGGTGGTGGTGCCCATTTCGATTTCGGACGGGTGGAAGATGGTGAACTGGTGATCCGGGTGGAGGATGTTTTCGCTGGGTACGATGTCTTCGACATGGATGCCATCCATCGACCAGCCGTGCGACTGCGCCACGGCCTGCAGCTCGACGCGGGTTTCAGCCAGGGTGATATAGATGACCGATTCGCCGCGGCGCACGCCTTCGAACAGAAACTGCAGGGCCAGCGTGGTCTTGCCGGTACCCGGTTCGCCTTCGATCAGGAACAGACGGTCGCTGGTGAGGCCGCCGCCGAGGATGGTGTCCAGGCCCGGCACGCCAGTGGAAAGAAAACGATGGGTTTCGTGGTTTTGCGCTTCCATGCGAAACGGTTCCCTTCAGTGCAGAATTTAGTTATTCGATTGCAATTATGTGCTAAATAGTACAGGAATGCGGCGACGGGTGAAGTTCTGTAAGAGAGGAAACGTGCGGTGTTGGACAGTGCTGACGGAGCTGGTGCGAGAGCAACTTTATGCTTGCCACGCGAGGCGAAAAATCCTCTGCCAAAAAACCGGGACGCTCTGATATAATCCGCAACTCGTCGGGGCGTAGCGCAGCCTGGTAGCGTACTTGCATGGGGTGCAAGGGGTCGGAAGTTCGAATCTTCTCGCCCCGACCAATTGATTCAAAGACTTAGGCCAGCCTCAGCGCTGGCCTTTTCTCGTCTGGACATTTTTCCCTCTACTTTCACCCCTGCAGATTCCGATGCAGTACCAAAGGCAAGACCCGGTCGGCGTACAGCTGTGCTCGCGGCGTTAAATGAGGCATGAGGCGTTTGTCTGCGACGTCAGTGAGGTCTACTGGCAGAGGACCCAGCCAGCTGTCCGGAGCGGTTGACATTTCAGGATAGCGCTCCGATGATAGGACGGTGACCGACATGTGGGGGAGTGCCTGGAATTGAACTTTGAGCGGGGTATGTGAAAAGGGCTGAAACCCGCATGGAATCAAGGTTTGCGGGGAAAAGCGCGGCGAATCGTGTTTTGCACTTTTCCGCTGAATTCCGAGGGAAAAACGCGAAGACCTTGCACAAGAAATTGAACTTTACGGCGGCCCCCTGCGCATTATTGACCAAGCACTCTTCTCTCGAGTCCATTGGCGCACGCATGAAGGCGCTCTCGTTGGCTGGTTGCCGTCCACTCGGCGTAAGTTTGCCTATAACGCCGTCGATACGCTCCATCAAAGGACCGGTTACATCTTGGTCGTCCTGCTGTGTGTTGCGCCACATCTTCGCCAGGAAGAGTAGCCATTCGTACTGATTTTTTGACATCCGGCATTTTATAGTGCTCGAATGAAAGAAAATCTCACGCAATGTCACAGATGATATAAAAATTATAGTTAACGTTTTCTATTTTGCAATGCTATGTCAGGCGGCCTTCGCCATATTGGCGTCACCAACCCCGTCCGGGGTGATCATGCCAGCGCTTAGCAGGTACATGTAGAAATCAACCGCCTTCTTGGCCGTCTGCGCAGGCGTTTCGCCGACTGCTGCAGTCTGAGTCATCACCTCAAGTGCCTTCGCCAGCGCCTCCACATTTATCTTCGGCTGCGCGGGCTTCTCCGCGTCAGCACGCATCATTGGTCCCTCTCCGGACAGCAACCAGTTCACGTTTGCGCCCAATTGATAAAGGCCCGTCATTACTTTGCTGTTCGGCAGCGATTTACCCGACTCGTTGTCTTGCAGCCCTCTAGCAGTTCCTCCTAACGCTTCGGCCAGCTGCACTTGGCTCAGCTTCTTCATTTCGCGGAAAGCCTTTACACGTTCACCGATAGCCAACTTCGCACTTTCATCCATGGTTCGACTCACGAAAGAGCGAAAAAAAGTGCGAAGTTTTTCGTGCGTTCGCACTTAGATTTTTTCTTTTAATAATCAATAGCATACGTAAAACCTCGTGTGTTGCACGTCAAAATTCAAGTGCGAAGCGATAAAACGTGTTGCATACGAAGTTTAACGTGTGTGATAATTGACTCATGGACACGTTGAACAACGCAAAAAAAACAGCCATGAATACCGAGCAAAAAGCAAAGCAACAGGACTGGCATCGCGCCGACATCAAGGCGGCGCTGGAAAAAGCCGGATGGACCCTTCGCAAACTGGCGATTGCCCGTGGTTACTTCCCTGGGGCGCTGCGCAATCCGTTAAATGTTCCATGGCCCAAGGGCGAGCGCATCATCGCGGACGCCATCGGGACCACGGCGCAGACCATCTGGCCGAGCCGCTATCACGAGAATGGAACCGCCAAAAGCGGTCGCAAGGAACGTGATGTCGGTGTCAACAAACGCAAGTCTATCACCCCCGTATTCGAACGCAATGTTGAAGTCGCGGCTGAGGTTTGACATGACGCGCAGACCGATTGTTCAGCCAGGCCAACTTGAACTGAGTTTTTTCAGCGTGCCGGAGGCGCCACGCAACGAAGCCGGCGGCCTCGACATCGCATTGACCATCCGTGACGCACTGTCAGAGGCACTTTCAGCCGCCGCGCTGCGCGGCCTGGACCGGCACGAAATCGGGATGCAAATTTCCCGCCTGTCAAACCGCGACATGTCGAAGAACATGCTGGATCGCTACTGCGCCCCGAGCGCCGACGACTGGCGCTTCCCGCTCGAGGCGCTGCCGGCCTTGACGATGGCGACCGGTGACTATCGCCTGCTGGAGTTGATCGCCGAGAAGTGTGGTTGCCGTATTGCCAGGGGCGAGGAAGCCCTGCTGGCCGAGATCGGCGCCCTTACCCTTCAGGAGAAGTCCGTTAAATCGCGCCTGGGTAACCTCCAGAAGAACCTGCCAAACGGCATGCTGGAACGCCTTGTGGAGAAAAGCGCGAAACGCAACGGTGGCGGCAAATGAAGGCTGACATGAAATGCATCGCGAACGCGTTGCGTATCACGAAGCGTGCGGTAGAACTCCGGGTCAACCGCGAGTCGTGGACATTTGAGGAAGAGACCGTGCGCGGTGGCCGCCGGAAGGTGTTTTCACCAGAAAACCTTCCCGACGACATCCGGCGCGCCGTCGAGCGCTACCAGGCGATCACTGCGACCGGCTCCGCCGCCCGCAATGTGGTGCGCCTGATCGACAACGTCCGCGCGACCGAGGAAGCACGCGTAGCGGCTGCGCGCGCCAAAGGCGAAGCCAACCTGAAAGTGCTGATGGAGGAGCGCGCGCCGTCCGTGCAAGCTCGTTTCGATGGCCGCTACGCCGTCGTCAAGAGCTGGGAGGAATGGTTCCCGAGCGTTCAGCCGATGGGAAAGAAGCAAAGCTATTGGGCCTACGCCGAGGCGTTTAACGCCGGGCATGCCCCGATCGATGAAGCCGTGCGCTCCGCGCTGATGCCGATTCAGGGCCGCTCTGTCGAGGCGTGGGTCTTGAAGTTCAACAAGGAGGGGCTGACAGGCCTGATCGATAAATGGGACGGCAAATCCAGGAAGGATGTCAACGTCTTCACCAAGAATCCCGAGCTGGAAAAAACCTGCATTAGCCTGATGATCGCCCGGCCGCACATTTCCGACACGGACATGACCGAGCTGTTAAATGAGGCGTCGGTCGACCCTGAATCCGGCGAGGTGCTGTTCACGCCACCGTCGTATTCGGCCACCCGCCGCTTTTGCGGCGCCTGGAAGGCGAAGAACGCCGAGTTCTACATGGCGTCCACCAACCCGGACCAGTGGAAGAACAAGCACATGGTCGGCTTTGGCAGCTACAGCGAGGACGTCGTGCGTTTGAATCAGCGCTGGGAAATGGACGCGACGCCAGCCGACTGGATGCTCCAGGACGAGAACGGTTTGCGCCGCTACACCGCGTCGGGCGTCATCGACGTCTACAGCCGGCGCGCGATCTACATCTTCGCGCCGACACCGAAGACCGAGACGCACAAGCTGCTGCTGCGCCTGGCCATTCTGATCTGGGGTATCCCGGAGGAGATCGTCACCGACAACGGCAAGGACTACATCAGCAAGGAGTTCGTGGCCACGCTGAAAGCGCTGGAGATCGATCACCACAAGACCGATCCGTTCTCGCCATGG
>CBFGOU010000253.1:0-6759 GCA_965650445.1 uncultured Oxalobacteraceae bacterium
CATCCACCTGCACGTACTCGGTGATGTCGTGATTGAGGAAGACGAAGTCCCCGTTGCGGATGTGTTCGACGGTCTGCAGCGAGCCGGTGTCGAGGTTGTCGACGCAGATCACGCGATGGCCCGCATCGAGCAGGATGGTCGCCGCCACGTGGCCGCCGGCCTCGTCATCGGGCACCACCTGGGTGTAACGCAGGTCCGCTTCGTAGCAATTGGCCAGCGCGACCGGGGTGTCGCCCATCACCGGTTCGATCGACACTTGTTGGTGGCACAAGGTAGCGAACAGCACGGCTTCGACCCGGTGATTGCGAAAGCCGGAAACCAGGCGTTGCACCGCGTCCGGACGGCCGCCGGTTTCGCCGATCAGCAGCACCTTGCCCATTTCTTCGCACACGGACTGGATGCCTTTGATGATTTCGAATGAGTCTGGCGTGATCGTCAGCTGCTCGGCGATCACCGCCACCAGGCCAGTGGGCACGCCGCGCAGATTGCGCGCCGCTGCCGAAGGGGAGAACGCCAGCGCCGCCATCGCGTCGGCCACGCGCTGGCGCGTGCCCTCCGACACCTGGGTGCCCCCGTTCAGCACGCGCGAGACCGTCTTGATCGACACCCTCGCCTTGTTTGCAACATCATGAATCGTAGCCACGATACCCTAAGCATGAAAAATGGAACCACTGCCCTCGCTGCGCATGTATTCTTGCACGGTGCCGGGAACTCGAAATGTCCATCGTTGTCATTCGATGTCTGAATGGTAGGCATTCACCGTCCGGCTGTCAATGTCTTTGTCGAAATTCCGGTGCTACTGCGTTGCGCCGCGAACTCATTCGGCAACCATACTGGCGATCAGCCCGCGCTCCCGCTGATTGCCCTCGTCGTCGTGATTGCGGCGGTGGCCAGGCGTAGCAGTCGACGCAGACGGGCCAGGCTGAAGGGTAAGCGTCTTCCCAGCGACGTCTGGACCGCCTTACCAGCGTCCTCCATGATCGAATTTTGGCACAGCTTTTGTGCCCACAAATTCTGATTATGGACACAAATTTTTAACCGGTCATTTCGAAGAACACACGCGGCCACTATCGCCAGCACTCGTTGGAGTTCAAGCGCACCTTAGTGGCGCTGTCGCTCGAACCGAGCGCCTCAGTCGCGCGCATTGCGCGCGAACACGGCGTCAACGCCAACCAGGTGTTCAGCTGGCGCCGCCTTTATGAACAAGGCCGCCTTGGTGTGCCGGCGTTGATGCGCGATGATGGCTTGTTGCCGGCGGTGCTGGCGCCCTCGGCGCCCGCTCCGAACAGCGTCGGCGCCGAGGGCGATGCCGATGCCGACGGCACCGTTGTGCTTGAGCTGGGTGCAGTCCGAGTCCGCATCGAAGGCCAGCCCAACGCAGCCACGCTGGCCCAAGTGTTGGATCGGGTGCTGCGGTGATCGGCCTGCCTGCCGGCACCAAGGTGTGGCTTGCCGCAACAGCACGGCGAGCCCGCGCCTCGGCAGGAAGCTATCTCGTATGTTCGCGGTGGCGCCGAATAGCTTCTTCGAGCTCGGCTGATGTCATGTACTGCGGAGATTTTTCATCGGAGATCATGCTGATCTTGTACTTGCCGTTGCAAATAAAAACATGCTGCTTTTATTCGGGACGTTTTTTTTGCCCGTCACGATGTCGAGAACGACAGTTTTGACGGCATCCAAGAATTTTCGAGCGTGTGATTGGTGCTGGAGATGCATATGTGAGCAATTCAAATTGCTCGCAACATAAAGCAGGCTCCAAGCAAGCAATATTTTCACAAAAAAATTCCAACGGAGGCAATTTGAATTCACCTATCCCCTTGAAACGCAGCGTGTTGGCTGCGGCACTGGCGCTGGCAATCCCCAGCTGGCCTTGGCTCAAACCAGCGAATCCACCACTCCAAAATCGCAAGTTATGCAACGCGTCATCGTCACCGGCTCGAACATCAAACGCGCGGTCGTCAAGCCAGGTTGGTTCACTGGTCTACAAGCGCGTCGATGTGACGGTTGTACGCTTGAATCTGCTGGCGCTTGATCACTGCTTGTTCAGCACGTTGCAGGCGGCGTGACGGCATTGGTACGCTCTGGTCGAGCAGCATCTCGCGTACCCACCTATGTTCGGACCCCTGGTCGAAATCCGGCCCAAGCAGGCGAACCAGGTTGGCGAAGCGGACCAGGTCCGGGCATTGCTCAATTCCATAGCGCACTCGGGCAAGGAACAATAGCTTGCTGGCCGCGGACTTTTCCATTCCAAGATCGCTTGCCAGCGCCTCAACGATGGGATCGTACAGCGCCTCGGTCAGGGCGTGTATCTGAGTTTGTCGAATGATAATCATGAAACAATGATATCATGCTAGCCATATGCCTAATCCCACTATTCAACCATGTCCGCTTTCGGAAGCCAAGGCGATCGAAGTGTTAGTTGTGGGCGACGACGAAAACCCTTTGGCTAATATGTGCGTCGCTTTCAGGGCAGGAAGCAAACTACATTTTGACAAAACCAATGCCGATGGGACCTGCCGCTTTGATGGCATTCCGCCAGGACTGAACGTCGAACTCGGCCTGTTCGATCTCGATGGGGAAGCTTGGGAGCTGCTCAATTCTCTGCCACTGCGTGCTGAGGCCGCCAAGAGCGCCGAGCCGGCCGTGTTCGAACAGCTTGCGCCGCCGGACCAGGACGGGCCGGCAACGCATGAAGTCAAGGCGTCTGAATGCTTGCTCAGCATCGGCTATGAGCGTGGCTTTCTTCCCGAGACCATCTGGGCGCATGGCCCCAATCAAGACCTGTGGGGGCAGCACCAGAGCAAGGCGGTGCTCTCACCTGGCTTGCTAGTACATATCCCGAAGCGCCAACGCCAGTGGGTGGGCGCGCAACCCGGGCATTTGCATGTGATCCACCGGATCGGCATCCCGGTCGTCATGTCGATCCGCGTGCTGGACGCTGCAGGCCGTCCTATGTCGGCCGCATCGTACATTCTCAAGCTCGTGCGCAGCAACAGCGAGCCGGTTGCCCATCGCCCCGGGATCACTGATGGCGCTGGCTTCCTGCATGCCGCCGTGATGCCGGATGTGGTCAGCGGAACGCTTCTGCTAAGCACGCCTCACGGCGTGCGCAACTGGACCGTTCATCTGGATATCGGTGCGCTGCGGCCAGCCAACGACCCGCTCGGTGCCCAGGATCGTTTAAAAAACCTAGGCTACCGTGCCACAGCGCAAGAGGGCGTTTGGCCCATGGCAGAACCGCTGCATGTTTTTCAGCGCGACTGTAAACAGCAAGCCGGTGGACTCGACGAACCGAGCGCACGCACGCTAACCCAGCTTCACTTAGGCTAACAGACGTGGAGCCCCTTCCCTTGTTCTCACAGAACGCCAATCTGAACAGCCTTGATTTGCTGGACCAGCTGGACGTGGAGCCTTTTCCCTTGTTCTCACAGAACGCCAATCTGAACAGCCTTGATTTGCTGGACCAGCTGGCTTTGATGGACATTGACGACGGGGCTGGTGCCGAGTCCGTGCCCGCGGCCGCAGGCGCGACGCAAGCGAATGCGTCTTCAGCTTCGCTGTCGAGACAGGAAGGAACCATTTCGGTTCCTGGCGCGGTGATTCGCTCGTTCTTGTGGAATATCCAGGACCTCGGCGGCGGCCCGGCTCAAGGCGCGACCCGGCCGGAAGCCGTAAAACAGGCGATCGCGGCATTAATACTCAAGACGAATGCTGACTTCGTCGCGCTCCTCGAACTAAAAAAAACCGGGTATAAGCTCAAAAAACCGGTCGAACCGCGCGCCCCGATGGACTCGAGGAGTAGCGCGATCAAAACCTACTTCCACTCGGAAACCCAAAATCCAGATCTAGGCAGGCGTTACAAGGCGCGCTACAACGCCTTGAAGCTGCTGGTTCCCGAGTTTGTCTATGATGTCGTGACAACCTGCCTGTGGGATGTGATGGACCTCGGCGAAGCAGCCGACGACGAAGTAGATCATGTGGTTGCCCCGGTGATTCTTGACGCTGAGGAGCTCGATGCCGCGATCGACGATCTGCTTGAATCCCTCAACCAGAGCGGGGGCCGGGAACAACCGGCGGTAGTTAAATCCCTGAAAAAAGCCGCAACGCTTGCCCCTAGGAAATGGCAGATGCAATTTCGGGCACTGGCTGAGCAAGCGGTCACGATTGCGAACGACGGTGTCACGGACTGGGCTGGAGTGGAGCTGCACAACAGCGGCGCGTGGCCTAAAACTCGAATGTTGCCGGCACTCATAGCCGACTACGAAAAGAGCGTCGCACCGAAATTTACTGCCGCCAAGAAGGGCGCGCGAACTAAGAAACGGAAGTCCCGAGCAGCGAAGTCAAAGCCGGTAGTGAACACCTATGTAGATGCGCTATACACAAATTACAAACAATATAATTCGGAAAACCGGCTTCCGGCGCTAACCAGGGATAAAGATCCCATCGTAGTAGCTGAGCACAGGCTGGCTCAGATTGCGCGTTGTCAGGAATGGTTAAAAACGCACCCACTTCCCATGCCGCCATCGTACACTGCGATGAGTGACAGTAGCCCGGCGCCTCGCGATGATGCGTATGAGGCTGCCTATGACCTCGTGACGACTTTGGAGCAAAATTTACTCGATGACGAGCAAGCCATACGTGCTTTCCATCGACAATGTAGCTTCGTGCTCCAGGTTGCCGACCATGTCCTTGCTCCCTTGCTGAGCTGTGTAGTCGAGCAACTTATTGAAGAAGAAAAAAGCGTGCCAACAGATTTTCCAGCGTTGACAGAGCAGCCGCATGTATCAGGGCTGCCGTTGGCGAACGAGTTCTTGAACGGTTGCATTCAGGCCCGTACCGTCCGCTACAACAAAATGCTGGCGCAATATGAAGAGAAGCAGGCAACCCATGATGCGCGCGGAACGTATCCTGGCCTCAGAGAGTTCCACGAAATCGTCAAGCTGATCAATCCGCAAGGTGACTATGAGGTCTGGCCCCCACTCTATATTCTTGAGAAACTTGAACAAGAGTCCAAGTCGGACGTGAACGGGCCAGGAGGCCTGCCAATCGCGAGGCGCCAGCCAAAACCGCTCAAGCGCCTCCCCAACGATGCCGACATGATCGGCAACGACGGCGAACCTCTGGCAGACGAGTACAGTAACTACTTTACCAAAGGCGAATCGTACGGCGTGTTGTATAAGAAGAAGCTGTTCGAGGCCTATGACCCCAACGATGACGGACTAAAGCTGATTCCTCAAATTGGGCCGCTGCCCGGTTATGAAGGCCGGGCGCCATTCGAATTTCCGCTTCGGGTCAAGACCTGCGGCACGATCATCCGCTTCTTGCCCTGGCATGCTCCCGCACCCTCATCGAAAAACTCTGCTAAGCGTGCCCATGACTTCCAACTGTTTATTAAAGATGCGGCCAACTTTCGCGTCAAGGGACAAATTGCGGTGCTGCTTTCCGACACCAATGTAGACACGAGTGCTGACGCGCTCGATAAACCTGTTGAGTTTTGGAAGGGTAGTGTTCCCAGTCCGGGGCGTGCCGCGCTCTTCGATGCCTGGGCCGGGGAGGCCGGTACGCTGCTGGGGCTCGGCGTGGGCACGCGCAAAACCAGCCTGGTTGCGACCAAGGTGGTATTGAACGATGACGGCACCTACCGCTTTAACAATGCTGCTTATGACAAGTCGCTGATCGTTTCTTCCAGTGCCGACGAGATCACGCAGGTCGAGCGCAAGCCGCAGTCCTTGCTGATCCAGGGGCGCCAACAAGTGGTCAGCGCGGCCCGCGCCATGCAGCACGGGAAACCCGGGACAGCTAGCGGGACCGTGCTTTCGGTCGAGGAGCCGAGTTCCCCAATCGTCCGTATCGCTAAACAACTGCCCAGTGAGCTGATCGCCGACTTGCGCGTGCATGGTCCCGCAGATCGGCCAAAGGCGAGTGTGGAGGTGCTCCAGCTCATCAAAGACGCGCGCAAAGTGAGCGATCATGACGGCGTCTTGTCAGAAATGTTTTTGATCCGCCTTTCGGTTGAAACGGAAACCGCGCAGACCCTGATTGATGAGTACCGGAAAGGTATTGAAGCCGCTGCCGACGTGGCCCAGCAACTAGCGAAACTGCTGTCGCATCTCGAGCGGGCGAATATCCCGCCTGCCTATCTGGGTCACCTTCTGGATAAGTATGTCTTCAGTAATAAGAGTGCCAGTTTCGCGCTTGTTGAAGCGCCAAAGGCCCCTGACGAACCGACTGAACAGCAAAAAAAAGCGTGGCGACAGACCCCACAAAATCGCGATGACGACACCGCGATGCCGGACGTTGATGCGCCAAAGTCTTCATCCGGTGCGGCCTCATCGAAAAGCTCAACGATCACTGGGCTGGTGGTAAAGAAAGTGCCAGCACTCCGGGCAAGAGACTCTATTCGCAACGCACATCAAGCAGTTATTAAAAATGATGGCGGAGGCGCTTGCCTGTTTTATAGCGTTTGTCAATTGCACAGCACGCCTGGGCCTGCGGCGCACGCAGCCTATGGGCTACGGATACAAACACTGGCCTATCTGAATGCGATTCTTGAGCGACGGCAGGCCGTCGCTTCAAATTTCTTTCGCAAGCTGGAGGAGATGTTCGATTGGCACAGAGCCGGCTGGCCGGAGCAAGCGATGTACCAGGGTGCCGACGTGGCCAAGTGGCCGAAGTATGTCGCCGAAATGAGTAAGCCCAATGCCTGGGGCGATCTCATCATGCTGTTCGTGATGTCGGCCATGTACAACTGCCGTTACT
>CBFGOU010000254.1:0-6752 GCA_965650445.1 uncultured Oxalobacteraceae bacterium
GGCGTCATGTAGGAGCAGGTCAGGCCGTCGTCGGCCTCGCTCCATGCTCCGATGGTGTCCGACCAGGCCATCACCTGCGGACCGAACCGCTGCGCCACCTTGAACAGGTCGTTCAGGCGCAGTTCGGCGATGCGGTGGATCTGGCGCAGGCACTCGGCCATTTCGTCGGCGCGCTGGTTCTTCAGGCGGCGGGAAAAGGTGTCGATGATGGCCTGGCGGGTCAAGCCGTTCCCGTCCGGTCCTTTGACGGCAAGGATGAAGGGGAAGCCGAAGCGGGCGTTGTAGTCGGCGTTCAGTTTGTGCAGGACCAGGTATTCTTCGGCGCTGCACAGGTGAAGGCCGGATTTGGCCTGCTCGTGGGTCGACTCCTGCGTCAGCTGGCCGGCAATGGCGGCTTTGCCGGCCAGCTCGGGGTGAGCGCGGATCAGGCCGAGCTGTTCATTTTCGCTCGCTACGGATACGGCCGTTTGCAAGGCCAACTTCAAGGCGGCCAGCGTGGCGAACGGGCGTCGATGCACTGCCCGTTCGGCGATCCAGGGCGAATGCTCGTAGATGCCGCGCAGCGTGTCGACAAACGCGGCGGCAGGGCAGCTGTTCAGGTCCGATAGTGTGGTCATGGTGGCCTCGATGATATGCGCTGACTGATACGCTGACATATGAAACCGATGATAACCCCTATCCGGCGGTAGCTTATTTCTTGACCAGGGCGCGCGCAGCGGCGCTCACCTGGTCGCGCAGCCACTTGTGTTCCGGCGCCTGATGCACGCGCTGGTGCCACAGCTGGTAGAAGCGCATCGGCGGGAACTTGACCGGCACCGCAAACGTCTTGAGCGGCAGCGACCGCTCATAAAACCGCATGAACTGGCGTCCGGTGGTGAGCACCAGGTCGGTCTGCGTCAGCATGTACGGAATCAACCCAAAATACGCCGACTCGACCGCCACCTTGCGCTGCAGGCCCTGACGCTCCAGAAACGCATCGATCACTCCCTGATACCCCTGCTGCATCTGCGCCGGCGCCACGTGCGGCAGGCTCAGATAATCGTCGAGCGTCATGGCGTCGCTGCCGGTGCGCCTGGCGTACGGGCTGTCGGCGCGCATGGTGCAAATGATCGGATCTTCAAACAGCTTGGAGATATGCAGGTGAGCTGGCGGCTCGTCCCAGTTGGCGATCACCAGATCGAGCTCGCCGTCGGACAGCATGCGGATGTAATCGACGCCCGGTCCCAGGCTGTGGATGACTACCCGGCTGTTGGGCGAGCCGCGCCGCAGCGCAGCCACCACGTTGGGCAGGAACTGGCTGTCCAGGTAATCGGGCGCGGCGATGTGGAAGGTGCGCGCTTCCTCCTGCGGCACGAACGGCGACTTCTTGATGAACAGGCTCTCGGTCTCGTCGAGGATGCGCTTGGCCGGTTTGAGCAGGCTTTCGCCGTGCTGGGTCGGTACCATCCCGCGCGCGCCGCGCACCAGCAGCGGGTCACCGGTCAGCTCGCGCAGCTTGCGCAGCGAGGCCGAAATCGAAGGCTGCGGCTGGTTGAGCTTGAGGGCCACGCGCGAGACGTTTTTCTCCACCAGCAGCAGATACAGGATACGGATCAGGTGCAGGTCGAGGTGTTGCGGAAGACTGGCCATGAGGGGCGGCGCTATAGCGATTCGAATATGTTGAATATACGATGCTTTTCATGTCGCGGCAGTAGAATAAAGCTATCTTGCGTAAATTCGCGCACCCTTTTTCGGGAAAAGCATGGCATACCTGATTCCCTACGGCCTGGAGTGGCTCAACCTCGTCGTGCGCTGGCTGCACGTGATCACGGGCATCGCCTGGATTGGCGCGTCGTTCTATTTCGTCTGGCTCGACAACAGCATTCGTCCACCCGCACCGGGTTCGGACCTGGCCAGGAAAGGCGTGTCCGGCGAGCTGTGGGCGGTGCACGGCGGCGGCTTCTACAACCCGCAAAAATACCTGGTGGCGCCGGCCGAACTGCCGAAGGAACTGCACTGGTTTAAGTGGGAGGCGTATTCGACCTGGCTGTCGGGCTTCGCGCTGCTGACCATCGTCTACTACTTCAACGCGCAGGCGATGATGGTCGACCAGTCGGTGGCCAGTCGCACCAGCCTGCAGGCGGTCGGCATCGGCCTGGGCAGCCTGGTGGCCGGCTGGACGGTGTACGACCTGCTGTGCCGCTCCCCGCTGGGCAAGCACGATCTGGCCTTCGGCGTGGTGATCTTCGCTTTCCTGAGCGCCAGCGCCTGGGTGCTCAATCACTTCCTCAGCGGCCGTGCCGCCTACATTCACGTGGGCGCCATGATCGGCACCATGATGGTCGCCAACGTGCTCATGCTGATCATTCCTGGCCAGCGCAAGATGGTCGCCGCGATGATGGCGGGGCAGAAGCCCGATCCCATCCACGGCATCAAGGCCAAGCAGCGCAGCGTGCATAACAACTACTTTACCTTGCCGGTCCTGTTCATCATGATCAGCAATCACTTCGCCATGACCTACCGCCATGAGCACGCATGGGCGGTGCTGGCGGTGATCATGGCGGCGGGGGTGCTGATCCGCCACTTCTTCAACCTGCGCCACAAGGGCCGGACCGAATGGCGCTATCCCGCTGCGGGTGTTGCCCTGCTGCTGGCGCTGGCGGTGGCGATCGCGCCCAAACCGCCCGCAAGCAGCGCGGGCACGGTGCAGTTCGCGCAGGTTCAAGCCATCGTGGCGCAGCGCTGCGTGGCCTGTCATGCCGAGCGTCCGACCCAGCCCGGTTTCGCCAGCGCACCGGCGGGCGTGATGCTGCATACCCCAACGCTGATCCGCCAGAACGCGCCGCGCATCTACCAGCAGGCCGTTCAGCTGAAAGCGATGCCGATCGCGAACCTGACCAATATGACCGACGCCGAACGCGCCCAGATCGGGGCGTGGTTCGAGTCTGGCGCTAAATAGGAATGACCATGCACACTGCCAAAGCCCGGATGGGCGAGTGGATCGACGCGCATTTCGACGAGCAGGTCGCCTTCCTGCAGCAGGTCATCCGCATTCCGACCGATACCCCGCCAGGCAATAACGCGCCGCACGCCGACGCGGTGGCCGGCCTGCTGACGGCATACGGCTGGAGCGCGGAGAAGCATGCCGTGCCCGCCGCCGCAGTGCTCGACTACGGCATGCAGAGCATCACCAACCTGATCGTGCGGCGCCCGTATGCGGACGGCGGGCCGGTGGTGGCCCTCAACGCGCATGGCGACGTGGTGCCGCCGGGCGAAGGCTGGGTGCATCCACCGTACGGCGGCGTGGTCGACGACGGCTATATCTATGGCCGCGCGGCGGCGGTGTCCAAGAGCGACTTCGCGACCTATATCTTCGCCGTGCGCGCGCTGGAAGCGCTGGGCGCGCAGCTCAAGGGTGGGGTGGAACTGCACTTCACCTACGATGAGGAATTCGGCGGCCTGCTGGGGCCCGCCTGGCTGCTCGAACAGAAGCTGACCCGGCCCGACCTGGTGATCGCGGCCGGCTTCAGCTACAACATCGTCACCGCGCACAACGCCTGCCTGCAGCTGGAAATCACGGTGCACGGCAAGTCCGGCCACGGCGCCATGCCGGAAACCGGCCGCGATGCGCTGCAGGCTGCCACCCACATCCTCAACGCGATCTACGCCCGGCTGCCTGAACTGAAGAAGATCAGCTCACAGGTGCCGGGCATCGATTCCCCCACCATGCTGGTCGGCCGCATCGAAGGCGGCACCAATACCAATGTCGTGCCGGGCAAGGTGGTGATGAAGCTGGACCGCCGCATGATTCCGGAAGAGGATCCGGTGGCGGTCGAAGCGCAAGTGCGCGCGCTGATCGAGGACGCGGTGCGCGGGCTGGACGGTATCAGTGTCGACATCCGCCGCCTGCTGCTGTCGCACGCCTTGAAGCCGCTGCCGGGTTCCGGCCCGCTGGTGGCCGCGCTGCAGGAGAATGCCCGCGCGGTGATCGGCGAAGACATCCCGGCGCTGGGCACACCCTTGTATGCGGATGCGCGCCTGTACGGCGAACAGGGCATCCCCGCGGTGCTCTACGGCGCGGGGCCGCGCAGCGTGCCGGAATCGAACGCCAAGAAGGCCGACGAAAAGCTGGCGCTGGACGACCTGCGCATGGCGACCAAGGTAGTGGCCATGACCTTGTATGACCTGCTGACGGCTTAGTTTTTCAGCGTGCGCTCGAACAGCTGGTAGATGCGGCGGTATTCGTCGTACCAGCTCTCCGGCTGCACGAAGGCGTGGCGCTCGAGCGGGTAGCTGGCCAGCTCCCAGTGATCCTTCTTCAGTTCGATCAGGCGCTGCGTCAGGCGCACCGAGTCCTGATAGAACACGTTATCGTCGATCATGCCGTGCGCGATCAGCAGATGGCCGCGCAAGCCTTCGGCATACTCGATCGGGGAGGAGGTTTTGTATGCCTGCGGATCGATGTCCGGCGTGTTGAGGATATTGGCCGTGTACTCGTGGTTGTAGGTGGTCCAGTCGGTGACCGGCCGCAGCGCCGCGCCGGCCTTGAACACTTCCGGCGCGCGCATCAGCGCCATGAAGGTCATGAAGCCGCCGTAGCTGCCCCCGTAAATGCCGACGTTCTTCAGGTCGCCCTGGTGGTTGGCGGCCAGCCAGTTGACCCCGTCGATATAGTCGTCCAGCTCCGGATGGCCCATTTGCCGGTAGATGGCGGTGCGCCAGTCGCGGCCATAGCCTTTGGACGCGCGGTAATCCAGGTCGAGCACGATGTAGCCCTTCTCGACCAGCAGGTTGTGGAACATCTGCTCGCGGAAGTAGATTGGATAGCGCTTGCTGGCGTTCTGCAGATAGCCGGCGCCGTGCACGAACATCACGATCGGATAGCGGCGGTTCGGCTCAAGCGTGGCGGGGCGATACAGCTTGCCCCAGATCCGGCCGGCGCCATGGGTGGAGGGCACCGCCACGTACTGCGGTGCGATCCATTCGCGTTCCTTGAAGGCCGCGCTGCGGGTGTCGGTGACCGGAACGGCCGTCCCGCCGGTAGAGGGAACGATGGCCAGCTGGGTCGGCATATAGCTCGACGAATAGTGCACCAGCAGCTTGTGCTCGTCAGGCGACAGGGTAAACTGCTCCACGCCTTCCAGCGCGGTCAGCTCGCGTACCTGCGCGTCTTTCGGCGATACCGAGCAGACTTCGTAGGTTCCGGGATTGTTCCGGTTGCAGAGCATGTACGCGATGGTGCCGTCGCTGTTCCAGCGGATGCGCGTGGCTTCCCATTTGCCCTGCGTGAGCGCGCGCGCCCGGCCGCCGACCGGCTGGGTGTACAGGTGCGCGTAGCCGCTCGCTTCCGACTGGTACCACAGCGTGGCGTTATCGGGCAGCCAGCCGAAGTCGTTCTCGGCGGCGACCCAGGCTTCATCGCTCATGCGCTGCAGCGGTAACAGCCTGGCTCCGGGCAGGTCGACCGTGGCGATCCAGCGGTCCTTGTTGTCGACCGCGCGCAGCATCACGGCCACTTGGGTGCCGTTGCCGTTCCAGCGAATGGCTTCTCCTTCGTCGTCGACACGGACCGCGCGGTTGCCTTTCTGGGCCGGCAGCTTCTGGGCCGCGCGCAGGGCCGCCAGCGGATCGGTGGCGATGCCGGGCAAAGGATCGAAGGACAGGTCGCGCACGCTGCGCTTGACCACATCAATCAGGGTGAGCGTGTGCGCGGGTGGCATATTGCGGCCCACGCGGGGGCGCTGGTCGTCGAATTCTTCGTAGCCCGATTCGGTCACGTAGCGCGGCAGCTTGCCGATGCGTCCCTTGTCGGAAGCCTTGGGAGCGGTCACCACCAGCAGCCAGCGGCCATCCGGCGACAGCGCGCTGCCTTCGATGACGACCTTGTCGCCGAGGTAGATCGGCGCCGGCGCGCGGGTCGGGTCGGCCCGGCGCTCTTCCAGATCGCGATCGCGTGCGGCATCGCGCTCGTCCTTCTGGCGCTTGAGGGTGGTAATGAGGCGCAGCTGAAGGTCGCGCAGGGCGTCGTCGTCCGGGTTGGCGGCGGGGTCCCTGGTGGCCCGAGGCGCTGCCAGCGGCGACACCAGATGGTCGGCGCGGCTCCAGCTCAGCCACTCGTGGCCGGCGCGGAACTGCACCGCGCGTCCGTCTGACGAATACTGCGGCGCCGCCAGCCCGCTGGTGCCGCGCGTGATCTGGATGAGCGATCCGGTTCTCAGGTCGCGCTCGAACAGATCGCCGTTGCGGATCAGGATGGCGAGCGTGTGGTCGGGGTTGTAGGTGACTTTGTCGCTGTCGAGCGTGGACAGTTCGGTGTCTGCCACCAGCCGCGGCTTGCCCGGCACGGCCTGCCAAATGTCGCGCAGGGGAGAGCCGGTGCGCTTCTGGTTGTAGAAGACCTGCTTGCCATCCCAGCTCCACCAGGCGGTTTCCACCGGCGTGCCGATCCAGTCGGGATGAGCCATCGCCTGGTCCAGGCTGATGGGCGTAACGGCCGCAGCGGGGATCGCCCACAGTGCGGAGGCCAATAATGGCATTGCAAAGAATCGCATTGTTATTCGAATTGGTTAGTCATGAAGAGCTGGGTAAGCACTTGCAGTTGGGCATTTTAGCCTAGTGCCGGGGTCGCTTAGCGCACGGCTAACGAATCACACTTGAAAAAAAGACACTTCTCAGGTGTAATGCTGCATGTTTTTCAATGTGATTGTTTTTATAATATTAGTTCATCTTTTTCGCGAGCCTATCCATGCCTGACCTGGGCACTTCCCTGGTTT
>CBFGOU010000255.1:0-6744 GCA_965650445.1 uncultured Oxalobacteraceae bacterium
ACGACGCTCTTCCGATCTTGAGCGCCGCGCAGCTCGGCACCTTGGGCCAGGAGCAGCTGGCGGCGCTGTCGACCGCGCAGCTGCTCAGCCTTGGCGCCACCCGCATGGGCTACTTCTCGGCCAGCCAGCTGGGGACCTTCTCGACCACCCAGACGGCAGCCCTGAGCACCGCGCAGGTCGCGGCGCTGACTTCCATGCAGCTGGCCGGGCTGCAAACGGCCCAGATCGCGGCGCTGACCACGGCCCAGGTCGCAGCCTTCACCACCACGGAAGTGGCCAGCCTGCAGACGCCGGCGCTGGCGGCCCTGACCACCGCCCAGATCCAGGTGTTTGGCCAGAGCCAGCTGCAAGCCTTCAGCACCGCGGCCATCGCCGCCTTCAGTGACGAGCAGGTCGGCGCGCTCACGTCCGCCGAAATCGCCGCACTGAGCGCCACGCAGGTGCCGTCGCTGAATATCGACCAGCTGGCCGTCTTCAGCAGCACCCAGCTGCAGGCCTTTACCGCCACCCAGATCGGCGTGCTCTCGACCGCCCAGCTGGCCAGTCTCACGGTGACGCAGTTCGGCGCCCTGTCGAGCGCGCAGATCGCCGCGATCAAACTCAGCCAGGTGACTGCGCTCACACCCGACCAGATCGGCCAGCTCAGCACCGCGCAAGCAGGCGCGCTCACGCTCAACCAGCTGTCGACCCTGACCACGGCGCAGGTGGCCGCGTTCAACAATGCCGACACCGCCGCGCTGAGCACCACCCAGATCGGCGCGCTCAAGGCCAGCCAGGTGGCTGCGCTGACAGCCGATCAGGTGGGCGTGCTCACCACCGCGCAACTGGCCGTGTTCAGCGCCGCCCAGCTGAACGGCTTGTCCACCGACCAGCTGGTGGCGCTCGGCGCCAGCCAGTTCGCCGCGCTCACGACCACGCAGATCCAGGCCCTCAAGGTCAGCCAGGTCGGCGTGCTGCCGGCCGCCGACCTGGCCGCATTGTCGACCACCCAGATCGCCGCGTTCACCGACGCCCAGGTGGCGGTGCTGACAACCACCCAGACCATGGCCTTCGACGTCACGTCCACGCGCTACGCCACGCCGCTGGTGCTGGACCTGAACGGCGACGGCGTGCGCACGCTAAGCCTGGATGCGGGCGTGGTATTCGACATCGCCGCCACCGGAACGCCGGGGCGCACCGGCTGGACAAGCGACGGCCTGCTGGCGCGCGACCTGGACGGCGACGGCAAGATCGCCAGCGGGCGCGAACTGTTCGGCAGCGCCACCGGCGCGGGCGCCGACGGCTACGCGGCCCTGTCCACGCTCGACACCAACGCCGACGGCGCCATCACCAGCGCCGACGCGGCGTGGAGCGCGCTGTCCGTCTGGACCGACACCAACGCCGACGGCATCACGCAAGCTGGCGAACTGCACACCCTTGACGCCCTCGGCGTGGCCCGCCTGAACCTCGACGCCGCAGTCGACGGCACCGTTGACCACGGCAACGTGCTAGGCTTGTCGTCGAGCTGGCAGGACAGCGCCGGCACGACGCACGCGATGTCGGACGTCTGGTTCCAGCTGGCCGCCGAGCGGATCACTGCCTTCAGCGCCGAAACGGCGCAAGAATGGCCGTCACGGCTGCCGGTGCAGGCCGCGGCCGGCACCTTGACCGCACGGGTCGACGCCCTGGCCGGCGCATTGCGCACGCTGGGACCGAAGCCTGCCGGCGAGCCGTTGCTGGCCGCCGTGCAGCCGCCGGGAAGCCGCTGGCGCGAGCAGGATGACCCGCATCTGGCGATCCTGGCCGTGCGCAACCCAACAAACTAAATAGCGGAACTGAGCCATGCTGCAACAACTCGTCGTCGTCATCCCGATCTACAAGCCCACCCTCGACGCGCTGGAAACCTATTCGCTCGACCTGTCGATGGCCAACCTGAAGCAGCGCCACGTGGTGTTCGCCGGCCCGGAGGGGCTGGACCTGGACTGGTATCGCGCGCGCTACGGCGAGATCGTCTACCGCGCCCACCCGCGCGACTGCTTCGCCAGCATTCCCGGCTACAGCCGCCTGCTGCTCAGCGACGCCTTCTACGCCGGCTACTCCGAATATGAGTTCATGCTGATTTTGCAGACCGACGCCATTGTGCTGCGCGACGACCTCGACTGGTGGTGCGCGCAACCCTTCGATTACGTGGGCGCTCCCTGGCCGGACGGCTACGAGCTGTTCGTCAATGCCGGCCCCCGCTTCGACGGCGACAACGGCAAGCGCATTCACGTCACGGTCGGTAACGGCGGCTTCAGCCTGCGGCGCATCCGCAAGGCGCGCTCGCTGCTGGCCGAATTCCCCGAAGTGATCGAAGTCTTCCACCGCACCGGGTCGAGCGAAGACCTGTTCTTCGCGGTGATGGGCTCACTGTCGAACGATTACGTGGTGCCGAACGAGATCACGGCCTCGCGCTTTTCGATGGAACTGCGCCCGGCGCTGTACTACGCCGGCAACGGCGGGCACCTGCCGATGGGCACCCACGCCTGGTTCAAGAGCGACCTGGACTTTTGGCGCAAGCATTTGCCTGGTCCGCTGCCGCTCTGACGTCGTCCCCGGCCCCGCCGGCCGCCTTCGCGGGGCCCCATACCGAGCATGCGACCCTGGTCCCCGCATCCGCGAGGATCGGCGATGCCACTATCGCCGATATTACTATATTTCCCGTAAACTTGCCCGGGAGAATTGTGCATGGCATACTCAAAGCGCATGGCCGTGCAAGACGTCATGGACCATGCAATTGACCAATCACCTTATCCAGGAGAATGAAAGATGAACAGTTCTATCGCACTTTCGCAAGCATCCGAAGCTACCTTCGAAGTTCCGACAATCACTTTGCTGGGCAGCCTTGACGATTCCCAGGGCACGACCAATTTGGGCCTCGCTGGCGCCAACAGCAACCCGGTCTTTGCGATCATTTATAACCCGATCTAAATTTCAGACGTCTGGATCGTGTATATGCTAGTGCCCGTTCACAGCGGGCACTAGTGTCCATGATTTCCAAAAATTGATAAGAGGTCCGAAATGTCTAGGCGCATATGGATTGCCGAAGGCCACGCGACCGATGGCGAAATGTATGGGCGCGCTTTGCAGTTGCCCGAGGCAAACCCGTCCCGTCTCTCGTCATCGCCGCAAGGTATCGGAACGGACGTGCAGCGCAAACGCGCCGCGGTCGTCAAGGTCGACATGGGCGACGTAGGCTCGTGCCCGTGTCTCGATGTAGGCTTGAAGGATATCGAGGACGAGTCCGGTCAGGGAGGTACTGCATGCGCGATGGGTTGATCAGAAACATGAATTCGATCTTCGCAGGCGAAGAAGCGACTATCGTGACTGACGATTGGCGCCTGGCGCAGTGGCTGGCGGCAAGCGACGTCCCCGTCACGACGTTCGACGAGATCGGCGCCGGCGACGTCGACGTGCCCAGGCGGGCGATCGCTGTGCCGCTCGACTGGGATCGTGTCCCGTCAAGCCAGCTCCTGCGCGCCAAATGGGCGGCGACGAGCGTCCTGTGGTTGCCGCTCGCGTCCTTTTCATCCGACCTCGATACGGCGAAATATTCAGTCGAGATGTTCTCGGAACTCGACGTTTCCCAGTCGGTGGCCATGAACCGCCGGGTCATCACGCGGCTCCTGATGGCGCGCGAGGAAGTCACGATGACAGGGCCGGACACCGCGTTGAAAATCCGCCTGCCGGATACGCTCTCTATGGTCGGGCGCACCCGTGTGGCGCTGCTCCACGACGAGCACACGACATTGGGCAACTACTTCGAAGTGGGGATGTCGCCCAGCGACATGGCGGGCCAGGTCGACGCGTCGATGTCCGTATCGGGCGTTGTCCGGGTCGATTCGGTTCTCGTCGCGAAGCACCGCGCAATGCGGCCTGAAAGTGCGTCGAACTTCCAGACGGCAGCCGATCTCGCGGAAACACTCCGCAGGGCCTGCCCGTTTCAAGTCGTCATTGAAGACAACAGAATCGTCGATGGCTTTGGCGAATGGGCGGAGGCCATTCACACGCTAAGCGGACCGCAATACCGCTATGCCCTGACCGAAGTGGCCATCGGTACCGCGGCATTGCCGCTGGGCGGCGTGGAGTGGGGCCTCAACAGCGTGCTCAACGAAGGGGCCACCGGCATCCACATCGGCGTCGGAAACGGCTTGAACGGCGCTCATTTCGACTTCATTTCTACGGAGGCGCGCCTTGACATCGAATGACGAGCATCTGACCGGTCAGACGCTCAGCGCAACGATTCGGTTAGCCAGTTCCATCCATTTGCGGGAAGAACCGGAAGGAGGCGCGCTCGTCGTTGATGACCGGACGCTGACCGCGGCCCATATCAACAGGTCGGCCTATCTCCTTTTCCAGGCGCTAAGACGGCCTCGTACCCTGGAGGACTTGGCCGGCATATTGGCCGACGCGGCCAAGTGTCCTGTCAGCGACGCGTTCGCCTCGGTCGCCAAGCTGGTCGAGCAAGCCACGCGCTTGGGCTGGATCGAGGCACACGACGCCGACATGGGGCCGTGAGCACGATCATCGTGCGTGCGAGACCAGCTGGGTTCCAAAAAAGCACACCTCCACCTTCCCCCCATTCGTTTATCTGCCGCGGTGACCTGGCCCGGTCTGCCTTGTGGCGCCAGCGCGGCAGATAAACACTATTCGTCAGGCCGCCAAGGCCGGTTCGATATCAAGGCTCAGTCATGAATTTCAAATCTCCAGCAGGTGCAGCCAACCCGGCTGACGTAATCTTGGTGAACATGCCCTTTGGTGGGGCATTCAACCCCGCACTGGGGCTGTCTATCCTTTCGCATCAGCTTAGAAAGCGGGGAATCAATAACGAAACCCTTTACTATTCGCTTTCATTTGCAGACATAATCGGCGCACCCTATTACCGGCTCATTTCAGAATTTTATCCTGACCGGAGTTTTCTTCTTGGCGAGTGGATCTTTTCGCAGGCTCTCTTTGGGCCCAGCGAACCTCCAGAGTATTTCCGGTCATTGGAATCCGACCCGGATAAAAAATATGTCAACAATTATCTGAACTATCCGGACATATCCCCCAAGTCGCTCATACAAGAGGCGATACGTGCAGGAGAAATTTCGGACGAATTCATTGAAAACTGCTGCGAAGACATCCTCCTGAGAGAGCCAAAAATTGTGGCGCTGGCTTCGATGTTTCAACAGAACACAGCCTCGCTCGCACTTGCCAAGAAACTGAAATCGAAAAATCCAAACCTGGTGACGATAATGGGAGGCGCAAATTGTGAAGGCCCAATGGGTGCCGCACTCTGCGAAATGTTCCCATTCCTGGACTATGTAGTGAGCGGAGCCGGCGAGATTTCATTCATCGACCTTTGCGTCGCCCTACTCGGCAACAAATCCTCGTTGGGCATCCCCGGCGTCAGAAGTCTAAGATCGAAAGCCATGCCGTTCGTCTCCGCCCGCGAGCTTCCTTTGGATGACATGGCCGATCCTGGATTCGACGAATTTTTCGCACAGCTTAACTCGTTTCCTGAGCTCAACAAATTCATCCAATCCCCATCGATCCTTTTAGAAACCTCAAGGGGGTGTTGGTGGGGGCAGAAGCATCATTGCACCTTCTGCGGACTCAACGGGGATGACATGCGCTTTCGGTACAAATCCGCAGCGGTCGCCTTTCAAGAAATTAAGAGTTTGGAGCTAAAATATCCTGGCAGCAAGATCGCTACAGTAGACAATATCATCCCGATGGAGTACTTCAAGTCGCTGCTTCCAGCTCTGGAGCAATCGCCGATCAAGAATCCGATATTCTACGAGACGAAAGCCAATTTAAAGAAGGATCAACTGCGACAACTCGCGCGTGCCGGAGTTTTCGAAACACAACCCGGGATTGAGAGTTTCAGCAACCGGGTTCTTTCCATAATGGACAAGGGGACGACTTGGGTCGTGAACGTCCAATATCTCAAGTGGGCCAAGCAGGTAGGTGTTACGCCCTACTGGAACGTTCTGTACGGATTCCCGGGCGAGAAATCAAATGATTACGACTTCACCTTGAAGGCAATTCCACTTCTGGCGCATATCGCGCCCCCTGTCGGTATTGGCAGGATCAGACTTGATCGATTCTCGCCGAACTACGAGCGCGCAAATGAGTTCGGTTTTTCAAATGTCCGTCCAATCGATGCATACAGCTATGTATATAGAGGTGCCGATCCCGAGCTGATCGGCCGTATGGCATACTTCTTTGCAGCCGACTATTTGGACGAGATGGAATTCGAATTATATGAAAGCAAACTTCATGCAGCCTGCGCCGATTGGCGTGAGAAAAATAAACATGCCGTGCTAGGTTTCATCAAAAAATCGGATGAGGGTGGAATCCTGGTAGACACGCGCGGCGCAACAAAAACCTGCATCAACTTATCCGAGTACGAATCGGTGATTCTCCGGGAATTAGACGAAGCGTCGACACTCGAGAAGATGGCAAGCACGTTTGGAATTGAGTCAGTGCCAGTCATTGAGAAATTTATCTCCCTCGGAATCTGTCTGTGCGAGGAGGGCAAACTACTTGGTCTGGCTAATTTCTTCTATGAAGATGGATTGCTCCCCAGCGCAGACGTGCTCGCTCTGATCTCGAACGAGGGGCCAAAAACCTGACCGCAGCCATGCTGCTGATAGAAATCGGAGCAGAGGTGGCCATCTTCGACAGCATCGGCCGGTAGGCATCCTTTAACAATCTCAGCAGTGCTGGCCGACCCACTCG
>CBFGOU010000256.1:0-6743 GCA_965650445.1 uncultured Oxalobacteraceae bacterium
AGCAAGACCAGCCACAGCAAGAAGCCGAACATCGCTATCTCCCGAGAAAGTGAACGGATGACGGCACTGTAAGGCTGGGTGGCAGGCGCCGCAACGGCGCTGCGACCAACGGTCGCCGGGCCCCGACCAGCGGGGCAATCCGGCGACGAACGGGAGCGCTCAGGCGTAGGCTTCGGTGCGCACCACCGTCTGGGTGCTGGAATCGTAGATCACGTCGACCTTGATCGCCGCTTCCAGCGACGGCAGCGAGCCGCCCGCGCGGTAGGCGAAACTGACCTCGATGACATCGCCGGCGCACACCTGGACCGGGCGCGACAGTGGCAAGCTCATGTAGTGGTTGAGCCAGTCGATGGTACTGTTTTGCTCGGGCACGACCGCCAGCACGTTCTTGGTGACGAAACGCAGCGCGTTCACGCAGCCGGCCTTTTCGATCAGGAACTTGCCTTCCCAGGCGATCTGGCTGTCCACCGGCTGGCTGAAGTCGAGGATGCTGTACACCGCCGGCTGGGCCAGCTCGACCGTGCCCGGATACACGACATTGGTTTCATGAAATTGCACGATGGGCGCGTAAAACCCTTCGAAATCGTATTCCTGCTGCAGCGGCTGGGCCGCCATGATCACCGCTTCCGGCATGAACACGGGCAGCGGGCCGCCGAAACGGGCCAGGTAGCGGCGCTTGAACGATTCGATCACCTCGACCTGCTTTTCGCGCAGCATGCCCACGTGGATCATTTCGCAGATGACGATATCGACCGGTTCCGGCGGCAGGTATTCGAAGGCATCGGCATGCACCACCTCGACCTTGTGGCCGTTCGGGTTCATGGCCATGAACTTGCGCGCTTCCTTGACCATGTCGGGATTGAACTCGACGCAGTACACTTTTTCCGCCTTGGCCGCGGCGAACCACGACAGCACGCCGGTGCCGCCACCCAGTTCCAGCACCTTGGCGCCGGGGAACACCGCATAATGGATGGCCGACTTGAAGCCATGCATGCGGTTCTGATCCATCAGCATATTGTGATGGTAGTGCACTGGAATAAACTGCCCCAGGTAGCAGCTCTCAATTTCGCGTTCGTTCAGCATAGTTGTCCTTTTGGTGCGCCGATGATCGGTACGACAGGATCATTATCGTTAAGTTCACGGCGCATCCAAGCGGCGAGCTAGGCTGCTTTTTCCCGCCAGTTCCTCGTTTCAGGGAACTTTATTTGGGTACGGCAAGTGCCGCCTTGATGGCGGCGACGATGCGCGGCTTGTCGGCGCGCGCGGCAATCTGCACGGCGGTCAGGCCTTCATTGTTCGTCAGGCTGGTATCGGCGCCGGCCTTGAGCAGCGTGTCCACCGCCGCTTCCTGGCCTTCGCGGGCGGCCAGCATCAGCGGCGTCAGGTCGCTGGGCGAACGGGAGTCGATGTCGGCGTGTTTGGCCAGCAACAGGCGCACGATGGCGTCGTCGCCGCCCGCTGCGGCGTAATGCAGTGCGGTCCAGCCGGGGCGGTTGACCTGGGCGCCGCGCGCCAGCAGTGATTCCACCGCCTTCCGGTTGCGCTTGAAGGCGGCCATCATCAGCGCGGTATTGCCGTTCGGCGCGGCTTGTTCGAGTTGCAAATTCTTGGCGGCGATAAGACGATCGATCGCTTGCTGCGCGCCTTCGCGCAGGGCAAGGATCAGCACCGGTTCGCCGCTGATCGGGTCGATCGTGTTGGGACTGGCGCCGGCCGCCAGCAAACGTTCGACGCCGCCGCCATTGTCGAGCTGGGCAGCGAGGACGAGGTCGCGCACGGCATCGGCACGCGCGCAGACGGCGGTGAGCAGCAGTGCCGAGGCAACGGCAATCCTTAGAAGTCGCATGAACTTATCACCGTCCCACGTTGAAAAGATTGAAGAAGTTTTCCGTCGTCCGTTCTGCAACCTGGGCCAGCGGCACGCCTTTCAGGTCGGCGATGTATTCGGCCACGTGGCGTACGAAGCCCGGCTCGTTCATCTTGCCGCGGTGCGGCACCGGCGCCAGGTAAGGCGAATCGGTTTCGATCAGCATGCGTTCGAGCGGCACGGCGCGCGCCACCGCCTGCAGATCCTTGGCGCTCTTGAACGTCACGATACCGGAAAACGAAATGTAAAAGCCCATCTCGAGCGCCGCTTCGGCCACGGCGAGCGATTCGGTAAAGCAGTGCATCACGCCCGCCACGCCGCCCTTGTCGGTCCCGGCGCCCTCTTCGCGCATCAGCCGGATGGTGTCCTCGCTGGCCGATCTCGTGTGAATAATCAAGGGCTTGCGCGTGATTCTTGACGTGCGGATGTGGACCCGGAAGCGCTCGCGCTGCCATTCCAGGTCGCCTTCCAGGCGGTAATAATCGAGCCCGGTTTCGCCGATGGCAATGATTTTCGGATGCTGCGACAGTTCGGTCAGCTGCTCGACCGTGGGCTCGGGCGTGTCCTCATAGTCCGGATGGACGCCGACCGAGGCGTAAATATGCGGATATTGCTCGGCGAGCGCCAGTACCTGAGGGAAATCGGGCAGGTCGACCGACACGCACAGCGCATGCGTGACCTTGTTCTCGGCCATCTTGGCGAGAATCTCCGGCATGCGCGCGGCCAGTTCGGGGAAATTGATGTGGCAATGGGAATCGATGTACATCCCGCCATTGTACGGCCTAGCTTATATGCTTGCCCAGAATGACCAGGCCAGGGGCCACCGGGCATGCCGCATCAGAGGGTGTGGGTGGCGCGCGAGGAGCGCAGGGCGGCGCCCAGAATTTCCTCGATGCGCAGCTTGGCGCGCTGGCCGGCCTCGTCGTCGGGAAAATGCACGCCGATGCCCTGTGCCTTGTTGTTGTTCGCGCCAGCCGGCGTGATCCATGCCACCTTGCCCGCGATCGGATACTTGTTGGGGTCGTCCATCAGCGCCAAAATCAGGTAAATCTCGTCGCCGATCTTGTAAGGCTTGTTGGTGGGCACGAAGATGCCCCCGTTCTTCAAGAAGGGCATGTAGGCCGCGTACAGCGCCGCCTTTTCCTTGATGGCAAGCGACAGCACCGATGGCCGCGGTGCATGCGGAGCGCTCGGGTCAGTAGGATTGCCAGCCATTCAATTCCTTTCAGGTGCAGCACGCAGTGTAATCAAGCAACATGTCTTCGACAAACAATTTCGGTGACAAGGGATGATCGGCCACGGCGCGCCGCTCGTTGGTGCTTTTGATCGCCTGCATCAGTTTGGCGGTATGCACCCGTCCCGCCAGCGTAGCAACTTCCTTCTGATAGCGCGGGAAATAGCGGACGCTCCCGGACAGTTTGTACGAAAAAACGTCATACAGCCAGCGTTGTTGCCACGAGACAAGTGCTGTCAGCGGGATTTTGCTCAATTTGTCAGCATTCTTCAATGCATTTTCGATATTCGGGTGCGCCAGTAGCTGCAGTAGCGCATCCATTTCCTCGCGATTGGCCGTCTCGGACGCGGCCAAGGCCGCCAGCGGCGCCCCGCCCTGCTCGCGCAGCCAGGCGTCGGCATCGGCCAAACCTTGTTCTTTCAGCCACGCCAGCGCGCTCGCGGCGTCCGGCATCGGCAAGGCAAATTTGCGGCAGCGCGACAGAATGGTTGGCAGCAGGCGGTCCAGGCTGTTCGACGACAGCAGGAACACCGTCCCCGGCGGCGGCTCTTCCAGCGTCTTGAGCAAGGCGTTCGAGGCCGGGGTATTGAGCGCTTCGGCCGGATACAGCACCACCACCCGCAAGCCCTGGCGGTGGGTGGAGATGTTCATGAAGTCGGCCAGCGCGCGGATCTGCTCGATCTTGATTTCCTTGGAGGGCGTCTTGCTCGCCTTGGCTTTCTTGTCGGACTCGCCGTCCTCGCCCTCGGGCGGCGCCTCGTCTTCCAGCGCTTCGGGCCGCACACGCCGATAGTCGGGGTGATTATTTTGCGAAAACCAGCCGCACGACACGCAGGCGCCGCAGGCATGGCCATCGGCCTGGACGTTTTCGCACAGCAGCGCCTGGGCGAAGGCTTCGATGAAATCGGCCTTGCCGGTCCCGGCCGCGCCGTAAAACAGCACCGCGTGCGGCATCCGTGGACGCAAGCTCTGCAGCTGCTCCCACGCGCCGGCTTGCCAGGGATAGATGGTCTTTGTCATCACAACTTTGCAATAATTTCAGTCACGCGCGCGCGGGTTTCCTCGATGCTGCGGGTGGAATCGATGACCACGACACGTTCGGGAAACTGGCGCGCGCGGCGCAAGTATTCGGCACGGCAGGCGGCGAAGAAGTCGGCCTGTTCCTGTTCGAACTTGTCCAGGGTGCGGGTGGCGTCGAGGCGGGCGCGGGCGATCTCGAGCGGCACGTCGAACAATAAGGTCAGATCAGGCTGGCGCTGCGGATGCACCCAGTGCTCCAGCGCTTCCAGCTTGGCGCGGTCCAGGCCGCGCCCCCCGCCCTGATAGGCGAAACTGGCATCGGTGAAGCGGTCGGAAATGACCCATTCGCCGCGCGCGAGGGCCGGCTCGATCACCTGCGCCAGATGTTCCCGGCGGCTGGCGAACATCAGCAGCGCTTCGGTTTCGAGGTGCATCTTTTCGTGCAGCAGCAATTCGCGCAGGCGCTCGCCCAGCCCGGTGCCGCCCGGTTCGCGCGAGGACACCACGGTCTTGCCGCGCGCTTCCAGCAGCGCGACGACGAAAGCGATATGGGTAGACTTGCCGGCACCGTCGATGCCCTCGAAAGTGATGAATTTGCCCGGTACTGCAGAGGTGCTGTCGGTCATGGAGCGCGCTGATAACGGTTGACGGCCTTGTTATGGTCGTTCAGATTGCCGGAAAAATGGCTGGTGCCATCGCCGCGCGAAACGAAATACAGCGCATCGGTCTTGGCCGGGCCGAAGGCGGCCGTGAGCGACTGCAGCCCCGGCAAGGCGATCGGCGTCGGCGGCAAGCCAAAGCGCGTGTAGGTATTGTACGGGGTATCGGTTTCCAGATCGCGTTTGCGAATCTTGCCGTCATACTTGTCGCCCATGCCGTAGATGACGGTCGGGTCGGTCTGCAGCATCATGCCGGTTTTCAGGCGGTTGACGAATACCCCGGCAATCATGGCGCGCTCGGATTTCTGCCCGGTTTCCTTTTCCACGATGGAGGCCATCACCAGGCCCTGGTACGGCGAGGCGTACGGCAAGCTGGTGTCGCGCTTTCCCCAAGCGCCGTTGAGATGATTCATCATCATCGTATGCGCCTGCTTGAACACCTGGAGATCGCTGGAATTCTTGGCGAACAGATAAGTGTCCGGAAAAAACAAGCCTTCCGGGTCCTTGAACTCGGGGTTGATCTTGGCCATCAATTCCTTGTCGGACAAGGTCAGCGTGTCGTGCTTGAGGCCCTTGCTGGCATTGACCGCCGCGCGCATCTGGCGAAAGGTCCAGCCTTCGATGATGGTCAGCGCTTCCTGGGCGAATTCGCCGCGCACCAGCTGGGTGATCAGGCGGCGCGGCGAGGTGCCGGGCTTGAGCTCATAGGTGCCGGCCTTGATCTTGCTGGCTTGCTGGGTAATGCGCGCCAGAAACGACAGCAGATACGGATTGACCGGCACCCCGGCCTTGGCGATCTGCTGCGATGCCGCCACCACGCTGCTGCCCGGTGCGACCGTGAAATCGATGGGATTGCCGCTGCTGGTGATCGGCCGCTTGGCCCAATAGGAAAAGCCGGCGACTGCGGCAAGCGCAACGACGGCTGTCGTGAAAATAGTTTTTTTTATGAAGCCCATATTGGATCTGGTGGTTTTACGCCCCGTCCGGCGCGATTTTCTCGACATCTCTATAATGAACCCGTAATGATAAGGCCTTCAGCCCCAAAAAATTAGAGAATTTATGACAAATAGCAACGCCAGCTTCCCCGAGCAAACCCTGGGCACAGCCGACCTGGCCGCCGGCTTCGCCGCCAACATCACCGACCAGGGCCTGATCTCGGTCACCGGCGAGGACGCCGCCACTTTCCTGCACGGCCAACTGACCAATGACGTCGAACACCTCGGCCTGTCCGAGGTGCGCCTGGCCGGCTACTGCACCCCGAAAGGCCGCTTGCAAGCCACCTTCCTGATGTGGCGCTCGGCCGAATCGGTCTTCCTGCAATTGTCCCGGGACATCCAGCCGGCCCTGCAAAAGCGCCTGTCGATGTTCGTGCTGCGCGCCAAGGCCAAGCTGGCCGACGCTTCCCCCGGCAAGACCGTGCTCGGTTTCGGCGGTCTGCCGGCCCACGAGGCGCTGGCCACCATGTTCGGCACACTGCCGGACGCGCCCTACACCCGCATCGACCTCGACGGCGAAACCTTGCTGCGCGTAGGTGACGCGTTCGGTGCGCCACGCTATGTGTGGATCACCAGCGCGCAAAACGCTGAAGCGGCGCTGCCGGAACTGTCGGCCACGCTCAAGATTGGCGGCAACCAGGCCTGGCGTCTGTCCGAGATCCACGCCGGGGTGCCGCAGATTACCGCAAAAACCCAGGAACAGTTCGTACCGCAGATGATCAACTTCGAACTGCTTGGAGGCGTCAACTTCAAGAAAGGTTGCTACCCCGGCCAGGAAATCGTCGCGCGCAGCCAGTATCTTGGCAAGCTCAAGCGTCGTACCGCCCTGGCCACGCTCGATGATGCCGGCGTCGAGGCGGGCGCCGAAGTATTCGACGTGGCCGACCCGGACCAGCCCTGCGGCATGATCGTCAACGCCGCGCCCAATGGTGCCGGCGGCGCCGACGTGCTGGTCGAACTCAAACTGG
>CBFGOU010000257.1:0-6727 GCA_965650445.1 uncultured Oxalobacteraceae bacterium
AGATCAGTTCCTGCGCCTTTTTGTCATGGTCGAGCGGGCCCTTGCACAGCGGGCAAACCAGAATATCAAGCAGTCGAGCGTCCACGACATTTCTCCACAATTTGTTCAGCCAGTGCCGCGTCCAGTTGCGCGCTCACCGGCACGACCCACAGTCTCGGATCGTGTTTGAGATTTTCAATGTGCGCACATTTTACTGCATCCTTCTCGGTGATCAGGATGACATCGGCGTCGACGGCGTCGAAGGGGCGGTCGAGGAAATCGTGGTGGTCGGGCAAAGGCAGCTCGCCGGGCTGCAAACCGGCCGCGCGCAGCATGCCGAAAAAGCGCTGCGGGTTGCCGATACCGGCCGCGGCGACAATGCGCCGGCCGGCCAGGGCGGCGAGCGCCACCTGTTCATCGGGCGCGGCCAGGCGGTAGGCCAGCTCCCCTCCCAGGCGCATCTGGAACGGCATGCCGCCAACCGAGGCGCGCAGCTGCGGCGTCAGCTCCGGCGCATTGACGACCGTGAAGTCGCGCCGGCGCGACACCGGTTCGCGCAAGGGGCCGGCCGGCAGCAGCCAGCCATTGCCGGCGCCGCGCGCGTCGAACAGCATGATTTCGATATCGCGCCGCAGCGCGTAATGCTGCAGGCCGTCGTCGGCGATCAGCACATCGACCTGGGGATGGGCGGCCAGCAGCGCACGGCCGGCGGCGGCGCGCGAACGCGCCACCATGACCGGGCAGCCGGTGCGGCGCGCGATCAGCAGCGGCTCGTCGCCGACTTCCCGGGCCGTCGATGCGGCCAGTACCGGGCGCGCCTGCGCGCCTTCGCTGCCGTGTCCGCGCGAGATGATGCCGGGATGGAAGCCGGCAGCGCGCAAGGCTTGCGCCAGCCAGATCGTCAGCGGGGTCTTGCCGGTCCCGCCGATAAAGATGTTGCCGACCACGATCACCGGCACCGGCAGGCGCCCGGAGCGTTTCAGGCCGCGGCGGAACAGCCAGGCGCGCAGCACGGCCAGTGCGCCGAACAGCAGCGACACCGGCCACAGCGCGCAGGCCAGCGGGCCGCGGCGCAGCCAGGCGCGCGTTAAGGCCGCTTCCAGCGGCGAGGGGGAAGATGCGGGCATGCGCAGCGCGTCGCGCTTACTTCCTGGTGCCGGTCTGGGCTGCGAAGGTCAGCTTGTCGTAACCGGCCAGGCGGGCCGCTTCCAGCACGTTGATGACCATCTGGTGCATCGCGAACTGGTCGGCGTTGACGATCACCACCGGACCCTTGTCGCCGGCGCTCGGTTCCTGGCCGTTGTTGGCGGCACGCGCGGCGCGCTTGAGGTCTTCGGCCAGATCGGCCGGGGTGCGGAACGAGACCGGCTCGTTGTTGACCGTGTAGTTGCCCTTGGCGTCGACGGTGACGTTGATTTCCAGCGGCTTGTCGAGCGCCTTGTCGGCGTCGGCCGTCGGCAGCGTGATCTGCAGCTCGGTGAACTTGCTGTAGGTGGTCGTCACCATCAGGAAGATCAGCACGACCAGCAGCACGTCGATGAACGGGATCAGGTTGATCTCGGGATCTTCGCGGCGGGTGCCGCGGCGAAAGTTCATCATTTGCGCGATCCGTGCACGATGTCGACGAATTTCACGGCCTGCAGTTCCATATCGATGATGAAGCTGTCGACCAGGGCGCGGAAGTGGCGGTAGAACACCAGCGCGGGCATGGCGATGGCCAGGCCGAAGCCGGTGTTATACAGCGCCACCGAAATGCCGTGCGCCAGCTGGGCCGGATTGGTGCCGGTGGAATTCTGCGCGCCGAAGATCTCGATCATGCCGACCACGGTGCCGAACAGGCCCATCAGCGGCGCCAGCGAGGCGATGGTGCCGAGCGTGGTCAGGAAGCGTTCCAGGATGTGGGCCACGCCGCGGCCGGCCTCCTCGATCGATTCCTTCATCACATCGCGCGGCGCGTCGACGTTGCGCAGCGCGGCGGCCAGCACCGAGCCCAGCGGCGAATTGTGCTGCAGCTTGTCGATCACGTCGGGCGTGATCTTGCCGTTGTGATAGACGCGGATGACTTCCTCGAGCAGCTGCCTGGGCAGGATCTTGTTGCGGCGCAGGTAAATCAGGCGTTCGACGATCAGGGCGAGAGCGACGATGGAGGCGATGAGCAGGAGCCAGATAGGCCAGCCTGCAGCTTGAAGAATGGCGAGCAAAACGAACTCCCGGAGAAGGTGTGAATCTGAAACACGGCGAATCCCGGCAATGTAACGTGTTGCCGAGGAACCGGCAAGTGCAGTTCTGCACACGAAATGTGGACAAGATTGTGAGCAAGCACAGGACCACCCCCTAAGTGCCTTGATTTCAAAGGATATTTTATCCATGCGCAAAAATCATGCATGTGGATGAGTGGGCGCCACGGCCGAGTTTTGAACATATTCTGTGGATAAGAATGTGCGCAAGGGCGTGGCGGAGTCGCTAAGCAATTGATTTCAATGAAGTTTTGGCCGGCGCGCAATTTTGATGCACAGGCCGCCTGCGGCTTTCCCCACATTTTTTGTGGATAAGATTGTGAGCAATGAGCTTGGCTGCAGGCAAAGGCGTTGATTTCAAAGGCAATTTCGATCGTGCGCAAATTTATGGCATTGGGCAAAAACCGCGGGTTTTTGCTATCGCGGGCGGGCGAAACGGGGGTTTTCCACCGCCGGGATAAGTCGGCAAGGATAACTTTCGCGCTTTCACACATATTTTGTGGACAAAATTGTGAGCAAGCGACTGTACAGCACCCTAAGCATCTGATTTCAAACGAAATTTCCACGCTGCACAAATAATATGCAGTGGGGATATCCCATCCTTTTTCACATAATCTGTGGACAAAATTGTGAGGAAACCGTGCGCCTCGCAACTAAGCTGTTGATTTTCAAGGATAAATTTCTACTGCCCAAGTTTCGAGCATATCCACAGGGACGAGTTCCGCACACATTGTGTGGATAACTTTGTGAAGAAGTCCGCCGACAAGTGGCAAAGTGCTTGATTTTGCAGGGTTTTCCTACACTGCCGGGAAAACATGCAGGAAAAATTATCCTTTAAAATCAATGACTTGAAATATTGATTTTCAAATGAGAAATATTATGACGGGAGCATGACTTCTCGACAATTTTGTGGACAAAGCGATTGCCAAGGCCACCTGCGGCGGCACTGGCTGGGTATTCTTGCCGTCACCGACAATGCCCAGCCCAGCCTGACGACCTGCCGCCGCATCATTGTCCGGGTCGCCTACCCGGAACCGGGCTGTTACAAGCCCAGGATCTCGTAACGCTTGCCTTTTACCGTGTTGAAGGTGTTGAGGTAGTAGCGCTGGCCGTTCACCTCTTCCACCCGTGCATGCAGCTGCTGGCCCTTGATGGCGATCGGCTGCAGGGTGCGCAGCTTGAGCGGCTTGCCCAGGCGCGAGACGATGGTCGCGGTGGTCAGCTTGCCGCCCTTCCATTGCATGCCGACCTCGAACGCGCCGCGCGCCACCAGCCCGGACACCTGGCCGTCGGCCCATGCCGATGGCAACGCCGGCAGCAGCTGTACCTGGTCCAGGTGGCTTTGCAGCAGCATTTCCGTGATGCCCGAGGTGCCGCCGAAGTTGCCATCGATCTGGAACGGCGGGTGGGTATCGAACAGATTGTTCATGGTCGAATTGCGCAGCAGCTCCTGAAAGACCTTGTAGGCGTGGTCGCCATCGAGCAGGCGGGCCCAGAAGTTCACCTTCCAGGCCTTGCTCCAGCCGGTGCCGTCGTCGCCGCGCACTTCCAGCGTCTTGCGCGCGGCGTCGGCATATTTCGGATCGATCAGCGGCGAGATCTGGCGGCCCGGGTGCAGGCCGAACAGATGCGACACGTGGCGGTGGTGCGGGTCTTCATCTTCCCAGTCGCCATACCATTCCACCAGATTGCCCTTGGCGCCGATTTTCAAGGGACTGAGCATGGCGCGTTTCTTCACCAGCTCGGCGGCAAAGGCCTGGTCCTGTCCCAGTTCCTTCGACGCTTCGATCACGTTGGTGAACAGGTCCCAGATGATTTCCATGTCCATGGCCGAGGCGATCGTCACGGTGCCCTTGAAGCCTTTCGGGTGCAGGTAGACGTTCTCCGGCGAGGTCGACGGCGCCGTCACCAGCACGCCGCCGTGCTCGACCAGCCAGTCGAGCGAGAACTCGGCCGCGCCCTTCATCAGCGGATAGGCCACCTCGCGCAGGTATTTTTTGTCGCCGGTGTAGCGGTAGTGGTCGTACACGTGCTGGGCCAGCCACGGGCTGCCCAGCGACCAGTTGGCCCATTTGGGATCGCCCTTCCCCTGCCCCACCGGATTGGTCTGCGCCCACAGGTCCGAATTGTGGTGCACCGCCCAGCCGCGCATGTTGTAGTAGTTCCTGGCCGTGTGCGCGCCATGCCGGGCCATGCGCCCGATCTGGTCGATCAGCGGTTCGACCATCTCCGGCAGATTGGTCATGTCGGCCGGCCAGTAGTTCATCTGCAGGTTGATGTTGGTGGTGTAGTTGGCACGCCATGGCGGCGTCAGCGACTCGTTCCAGATCCCCTGCAGGTTGGCCGGAAAACCGCCCGGGCGCGAAGACGAAATCAGCAGGTAGCGGCCGAACTGGAAGTACAGCGCTTCCAGGTTCGGGTCGGCCTGGCCGGCCTTGTAGCGCTTGATGCGCTCGTCGATCGGCGCGTCCGGCGCGGCCTGGTCGCCCAGGCGGAAATCGACCCGCTTGAAGAACTTCGCATAGTCGGCCGCATGGCGCGCTTCGAGTCGGGCCAATGGCGTGGCGGCCACTGCGGCCAGCACCTTGCTCACTGCGGCGCTCTCGTTCTTGCCATCCTTGACCGGGCACTTGTCGACACCGTTAAAGCTGGTTGCGGCGGCCACCGCCAGCACCACCCGGGTGGCATCCTTGAAACTCAGGCTGTCGGCCGTGCGCGCCACGGCGCCGTCGTTGGACAGCACCTTGGCGCGCCACTCGAAGCGCATGCCGGCGCAGGCCGGGTCCGCGCTGCGGCCGGAAAATCCATCGGCCAGGGCCTTGCCGGTCAGGACCAGTTCCCCGGCCTCGTTGACGAAGGATTTGAAGGCCAGGCCATGCTTGTTCTTCAGGTCGAAGCTCAGCACCCCTGGTTTGCTGGCCGACAGCTTGATGACGATGGCCTGGTCCGGCGCCGAAGCGAACACTTCGCGCTCGTAGTGCACGCCGTTGACGTCGAAGCGGGTCAGCGCGCGCGCCGTGCCGATGTCGAGCTGGCGCCGGTAGTTGCTGACCTGGCCGTCGATGCGCTGCCTGAGCAGCAGGTCGCCCAGCGGCTGGTAGACCTGGGTGTCCGGCCCCTGCATTTTCTGCAGCAGCGCGACGGCGTTGTTCGGATCGTCCTTGAACAGCGCGTCGCGCACCGGCTGCAGATACTTGACCGCGTCCGGATTCGGATTCAGGTCGACCGGGCCGCCGGTCCACAGGGTTTGTTCGTTCAGCTGGATCGTTTCGTCGTCGACGCGGCCGAAAATCATCGCGCCGAGGCGGCCGTTACCGACCGGCAGCGCCTCGTTCCAGTCCTTGGCCGGCTTGTCGTACCAGAGCGTCAGGTTGCCGGCCGCCTGGGCGTAGCCCAAGGCGGGTGTCACGATGATCAGGGAAAGCAGGATTTTTCTCATGGAATGGCAGGTGATGGAATTAATGTTCAATCGTAATTCGTTTTCCCCCGCAGGCGCGTTGCGCTGCGAAAAAATATCGCCGCGTTGGTGAATATCGCAAACAAACAGGGCCAGGCGTACAATCGCGGGCCATGATGACCGATGCCGATTCCACTTTCGCCGCCGCGCCCGTATTGACCGGCTCCGCGCTCAATGCCCAGGTCGCGCGGCTGCTCGAACGCACCTTCCCGCTGACCTGGATCGGCGGCGAGATTTCCAACTTCACGCGCGCCAGTTCGGGCCACTGGTACTTCACGCTCAAGGACGACGCGGCCCAGGTGCGCGCGGTGATGTTCCGCGGCCGCGCGCAGTACGCCGGCTTCATCCCGCGCGAAGGCGACAAGGTCGAGGTGCGCGCGCTGGTGACCCTGTACGGCGCGCGCGGCGACTACCAGATCAATGTGGAAGCGATCCGCCGCGCCGGCGTGGGCGCGCTGTTCGAAGCCTTCCTGCGGCTCAAGGAAAAGCTCGGCGCGGCCGGCCTGTTCGCGCAGGAACGCAAGCGCGCCCTGCCCCTGTTCGCGCGCACCATCGGCATCGTCACCAGCCCGCAGGCGGCGGCCCTGGGCGACATTCTCACGGCGCTGCGGCGGCGCGCGCCGCATGTGCGCGTCGTGCTCTATCCCGCGCCGGTCCAGGGCCAGGGCGCCGGCGAGCGTATCGCGGCGGCCATCGGCATGGCGTCGAGCCGGCGCGAAGCCGACGTGCTGCTGGTGTGCCGCGGCGGCGGCTCGATCGAAGACCTGTGGAGTTTTAACGAGGAGGTGGTGGCCTACGCGATCGCCAACTGCGCCATGCCGGTCATTTCCGGGGTCGGGCACGAGACCGATTTCACCATCGCCGACTTCGCCGCCGACCTGCGCGCGGCGACGCCGACCGCCGCCGCCGAGCTGGCCGCCACGCCGCGCGCGGACTGGCTGGCCTCGCTGCAAGCCGATGCGACCGACCTGCGCCGGGCCATGCGGCGCATGCTGTCGGAAGCGAATCTGAATCTGGATAATTGTTCGCGCCGCCTACTCAGTCCATCGGCGCA
>CBFGOU010000258.1:0-6702 GCA_965650445.1 uncultured Oxalobacteraceae bacterium
TGAACTTTTCTTCGGTGACGAAGGTATTCCAGCCCGCAACCAGGCTGTTGTAAGCGCCCTGCTCGACTGTCTTGGCGTTGATCACGGTGGTGATGGCGGCGTTCAGCTTGACCAGTTCGGCATAGCGCGCATAGTCCGCCGTCTTCAACTGCGTGGTGGCGTAATTGCTGTAGCCCCACATGATATTGAGGTTATTCCACTCGGACGAGCCGGGCGCGTAACGTACCACCGGGGCTGGCGGCGGGGTAACCACGGGTTTGACCGGCTCGGGGGCGCGTACGGCCGGGGCGGGTGCAGGTGCCGGCGCGGCGACCGGGGCGGCAGCGGCGCCGCCGCAGGTGCCGGTCACGGTGATGCGAATCCACCTGGTGCTCGGCATGGTGCTGTCGGCATTGACGACCACGCGCACATTGTTCACGCCGGCGACCAGATAGGGCTGGGTCCAGATGGTTTTGAGCACGCCCGGGACCAGATCGATCTTGGTGTTCTGCGCAATCAGCGCGTCGTTGCTGTACAGGCGGTTGGTGGTGCCGAGCGCGGCCACCGCCGAGATTTCATCGTACTTCACGTTGAAGGCGCACTTGCCGTTCATGGCCACGAAAGCATCCTTGTCGCTGACGGTAATGGCCGTGCCGGTCAATACATTGGTGCCGAGCTTGCCCTGCTGGATGATGGTGCCGCCGTCCGGCTTAACGATGCGAAAGCTCTCGCCCAGCTGCGGGCCGGCGGCCGGCGTACTGACGGCGCTCGCCGGTGCCGCGCCGGCGGTAGCGGTGGCGGCGGGGGCGACGGCGGGCGAGCCGAAATTGGCGGCAAGGGCGCTGGCGGCGAAGGTGGAAGCGATCAGTGCTGCAATAACGGTGCGTTTCATTTGGAACTCCTTGATGGTGGTGGTTAAGGTTGAAAGTTCCAAACCACATGTGGTGTTGGCGGCCCGGCTGCCGTATGCGTCGTGATGCGAAACGCACTTAGGCCCGTGGCTTTGCGCCACCCGCTTTCGCGGGCTTTGCCCTTTCAACTGGTCGTTTGTGTTTGCCTGCACAGACCATATTGCAAGCGGCGTGCCAAGGCATTGCGCGGCAAAACGCGTGGTAAAGTGATATTGGCCGTTAGAATTTTGTCAGTCGACTTGTCTGCCGGACCATGTCGGCGACGCGAAATGTCACATGGGCCACTCGGTAGCGGTATCCGGTTGACAATTTCTGTCTTTACAGCTTCGCGAGGGATGCAATGGCGGGATCAGGTGGATGGTTGTACTGGGCGCTGATGTCGGCGGTGTGCGCGGCATTGACCGCCATCTTTGCCAAGATCGGCATACAAGGGGTCGACTCCGATCTCGCCACCCTGGTGCGCACCGCCATCATCATGGTCGTGCTGACGCTGTTCGTCGTGTACGCGGGCAAATGGTCGAACCCGCTGGCGCTCTCCCCCAGGACCTGGCTGTTTCTCGTACTCTCGGGCCTGGCGACCGGCGCCTCGTGGGTTTGCTACTTTCGGGCGCTGCAGCTGGGTGAAGCGTCCAAGGTTGCACCGGTCGACAAGCTCAGCCTGGTGATGGTCGCCGTGTTTGCCACCATCTTTCTAGGCGAACGCCCTTCCCTTCGCGACTGGACCGGTATCGCGATGATTGGCGGCGGGGTTCTGGTGCTGGCATTGCGGCGTTGACGCCGCATCCGCGCCGGCGTCATCTATATAGTCTGCTCAGACCCGCTCGATAATGATCGCCAGGCCCTGTCCCACACCGATACACATGGTGCACAGTGCGTAGCGTCCGCCGGTACGGTGCAGCTGGTACATGGCGGTCGTCACCAGCCGCGCGCCGCTCATGCCGAGCGGGTGGCCCAGTGCAATCGCACCGCCGTTCGGATTGACGCGCGGATCCGTGTCGGACAGCTTAAGCATGCGCAACACCGCCAGCGCCTGGGCCGCAAAGGCTTCGTTCAACTCGATCACATCCATCTGCGCCAGAGTCAGGCCGGCCTGAGCGAGCAGCTTTTCCACCGCCGGCGCCGGTCCGATGCCCATCACCTGCGGCGCCACCCCGGCGCTGGCCATGCCGACCACGCGGGCCCGCGGTATCAGGCCATTGCGGGCGGCAGCTTCGCCGCTGGCAAGAATCAGCGCACAGGCGCCGTCGTTCACGCCCGAAGCATTGCCGGCGGTGATGGAGCCGTCAGCGCGCACCACGCCTTTCAGGCGCGCCAGCGATTCCAGGGTGGTGGCACGCGGATGCTCGTCGACACTCACGCGCAGCGCCTCGCCCTTCTTTTGCGGGATCACGACCGCAATAAGTTCATCGTCGAAGCGCCCGTCGCGCTGGGCGGCGGCGGTCTTTTCCTGGCTGGCCAGTGCGAAAGCATCCTGATCGGCGCGGCTGATCGCATAGTCGGTGGCGACGTTTTCGGCCGTTTCCGGCATTGCATCGACCCCGTACAAGGCCTTCATGGCCGGGTTCACGAAGCGCCAGCCGATGGTGGTGTCCTGCAACTGCGCCACACGCGAAAAGGCCGAGTCGGCCTTGCCCATGACGAAGGGTGCCCGCGTCATCGATTCCACGCCGCCGGCGATCATCAGGTCGGCATCGCCGCAGCGGATCGCGCGCGCCGCGCTGCCGACCGCATCCATGCCCGAGCCGCACAGGCGGTTCACGGTCGAGCCACCTACCGACTGCGGCAGCCCGGCCAACAGCGAGGCCATGCGCGCCACGTTGCGATTGTCCTCGCCCGCCTGGTTGGCGCAGCCGAAAATGACGTCGGCAATGGCGCCCGGGTCCAGTTGCGGATTGCGCTCGATGAGGGCGCGCAGCGGCATTGCCGCCAGGTCGTCGGCCCGCACATCCTTCAAGGCTCCGCCATAACGCCCGATCGGGGTACGCACCGCATCGCAGATAAACGCGTCGATCATGCCGCACCTCCGGTCTGGTTAATCAGTGATACCGCGGTGACGGCCTGCAGTTCCTCAAAGCTCAAGCCCTCGACGATCTCGCGCACGGCCAGGCCATCGGCGGTGACATCGATCACCGCCAGGTCGGTGTAAATGCGCGACACGCAGCCGATGCCGGTCAGCGGATAGCTGCATTGGCCGACGATCTTGCTGTCACCCTGCTTGGTCTGGTGCTCCATCATCACGAACACTTGCTTGGCGCCGATGGCCAGGTCCATGGCGCCGCCGACCGCCGGAATCGCGCCCTTCGCGCCAGTATGCCAGTTGGCCAGATCGCCCCGTTGCGACATCTGGAACGCGCCTAGCACGCAGATGTCGAGGTGGCCGCCGCGCATCATGGCGAACGAGTCGCCGTGGTGGAAATAGGCGCCGCCGCTGAGCAAGGTCACCGGCTGCTTGCCCGCGTTGATCAGGTCTTCGTCTTCCTCGCCGGGCGCGGGAGCCGGTCCCATGCCGAGCAGGCCATTTTCGCTGTGCAAAAACACTTCCCGTTCGCGCGGCAAGTGATTGGCCACCATGGTCGGCAGGCCAATGCCGAGGTTCACGTAAGCGCCTTCCGGCACATCCTGGGCGACCCGCGCCGCCATCTGATCGCGCGTCATCCGCTTCATGCCTTGCCTCCTTGCGCGACGATGCGCTGAACAAAAATGCCGGGTGTAACGATGTTCTCGGGATCGAGCTGGCCCAGCGGCACCACTTCGTTCACCTGGGCGATGGTGACCTTGGCGGCCATCGCCATGATCGGGCCGAAATTGCGCGCGGTCTTGCGATACACCAGATTGCCCCAGCGGTCGCCCTGGTGCGCCTTGATCAGCGCGAAGTCGGCGTGGATGGGCGATTCGAGCACGTAATGGCGGCCGTTGATCAGACGGGTTTCCTTGCCTTCGGCCAGCAGGGTGCCGTAGCCCGTGGGCGAGAAAAAGCCGCCGATGCCGGCGCCCGCGGCGCGGATGCGCTCGGCCAGGTTGCCTTGCGGCGTCAATTCGAGTTCGATTTCACCGGCGTGATAGAGCGCATCGAAATGATGCGAATCGGCCTGGCGCGGAAACGAGCAAACGATCTTGCGCACGCGCTTGGCAGCCAGCAAGGCCGCCAGGCCGGTGTCGCCGTTGCCGGCATTGTTGTTCACGATGGTCAGGTCGCGCGCGCCCTGGGCGATCAGCGCATCGATCAGCGCCGATGGCATGCCGGCATTGCCGAAGCCGCCGATCATGACGGTCGCGCCATCGTTAATGTCTGCCACGGCCGCTTCCAGCGATGGCGCTATCTTGTTTATCACCTTGCCCTCCCCTGGTGTTCGATCACCGAACTAAAGTATGATTGCCGATGAATTAAAGTTTAGTCCCGAGAGTCACGCTGAACAATATGCCGCATGCGGAATCCGTTCGGTCACCGAACACCTTTTGATTGCAGATGAAAACACCAGCCACCCCGACCATCGCCGAAGAGATTGACGCGCTGGCCGCGCCGGACTTCATGACCTCGCTTGCGCGCGGCCTCGCCGTGCTGCGCGCCTTCAGCGACCAGCGCCGCAGCCTGACCATGGCGCAGATCAGCCACAAAACGGGGATCCCGCGTGCCGCTGTCGGCCGCTGCCTCAATACGCTCAAACAACTGGGTTATGCGGAATCGGACGGCAAAGCATGGACGCTCAAGCCGAAGGTGCTAACCCTGGGCTATTCCTACCTGTCATCGACGGCGCTGACGGTATCGACCCTGCCCTACCTGAACCAGATCAGCCGCACGGTCAACGAATCGTGTTCGCTGGCCGTGCTGGACGAAGGGGAAATCCTGTACGTGGCGCGCGCGGCGACCTCGCGCATCATGTCGGTGGCACTCAATACCGGCAGCCGCTTGCCGGCGTATTGCACGTCGCTCGGGCGCGTGATGCTCGCGCACATGGATGCGCAAGACCTGGACCGCTATTTCGCATCGGTGGAATTGAAGGCGTTCACGGACAACACAATCGTGTCGGAAAGCCGCCTGCGCGAGCTATTGCTGAAGGTGCGCGAGGACGGCTACGCCATCGTCAATGAAGAACTGGAACTGGGCCTGCGTTCGATCGCCGTGCCGGTGCGCGGCGCCACCGGATCGGTGGTGGCGGCGCTGAATGTGAGTGGGCAGGCGGCGCGCATTCGCGCCGACCAGATGCGGGCAAGTTATCTGCCCGCACTGGAACGCGGCGCGAAGGAGCTGGCGATCCTGCTGCCCTGAACGGCTTACGACGCTTCTTTCAACTGCTCCAGGATGGCCGGATTTTCCAGCGTGGAGACGTCCTGGGTGATGGTCTCGCCTTTGGCCAGCACGCGCAGCAAGCGCCGCATGATCTTGCCCGAACGCGTCTTGGGCAGATTGTCGCCAAAGCGGATTTCCTTCGGCTTGGCGATCGGACCGATTTCCTTGGCCACCCAGTTACGCAATTCCAGCGCCAGCTTCCTGGCTTCGTCCCCGGTCGGCCGGGCCTGCTTGAGCACGACGAAGGCGCAGATCGATTCCCCGGTGGTCTCGTCCGGCTTGCCGACCACGGCCGCCTCGGCCACGATCGGATTGGCCACCAGCGCCGATTCGATCTCCATCGTCCCCATGCGGTGGCCCGACACGTTCAACACATCGTCGATGCGGCCGGTGATGGTGAAATAGCCGGTTTGCTTGTTGCGGATGGCGCCGTCGCCCGCCAGATACATGCGCCCGCCCAGCTCATCCGGGAAGTAGCTGGTCTTGAAACGCTCCGGATTGTTCCAGATGGTACGGATCATCGACGGCCAAGGACGCTTGACCACCAAAATGCCGCCCTGCCCGTTCGGCACATCCTGGCCGGCTTCATCGACAATCGCCGTCATGATGCCCGGCAGCGGCAAGGTGCACGATCCCGGCACCATCGGCGTGGCGCCCGGCAGCGGCGAAATCATGTGGCCGCCCGTTTCGGTCTGCCAGAAGGTATCGACGATCGGGCAGCGCTCCTGGCCGACATTCCTGTAATACCACATCCAGGCTTCCGGATTGATCGGCTCGCCCACCGAACCCAGCAGGCGCAGGCTGGACAGGTCGGAATTTTTCGGATGCACCTTCGGGTCCACATCGGCGGCCTTGATCAGCGAACGGATCGCGGTCGGCGCGGTATAGAAGATGGTGGCCTTGTGCTTGGCGATGGTGTCCCAGAAGCGGGCCGCGTTCGGATAGGTCGGAATGCCTTCGAACACGATTTGCGTGGCGCCGACGGCTGTGGGGCCGTAGGCAATGTAGGTGTGGCCGGTCACCCAGCCGATGTCGGCGGTGCACCAGAACACATCGGCCGGCTTGAGGTCGAAGGTCCACTTCATGGTCAGCGCGGCCCACAGCAGATAGCCGCCGCTGGAGTGCTGGACGCCCTTCGGCGTGCCGGTCGAGCCGGACGTGTAGAGAATGAACAGCGGATGTTCGGCATCGACCCATTCCGGCTCGCACTCGGCCGCCTGATTGGCGACCAGGTCGTGCAGCCAGAGATCGCGCCCCTCCTGGAAGGCGATGTTGCCGCCGGTGCGCTTGTAGATGATGACATCCTTGACCGAAGCGCAGCCGCCCAGCGCCAGCGCCTCGTCGACAATGGCTTTCAGTGGCAGCTGCTTGCCGCCGCGCAGTTGCTCGTCTGCCGTGATGACGGCCACGGCGCCCGCATCGATGATGCGTTCCTGCAGCGACTTGGCCGAAAAACCGCCGAACACGACCGAATGGGTCGCGCCGATGCGGGCGCAGGCTTGCATGGCGGCGATGCCTTCGATC
>CBFGOU010000259.1:0-6692 GCA_965650445.1 uncultured Oxalobacteraceae bacterium
CACATACCAGTTTTCCTGGTCGCGGCGAATATCGACGTCCTCCACGTCCAGGAATGGCAACTCCACCAGGTGGGCCGGGATCGGGGCCACTGGCGCCGCGCCGCCGGCTTCCTTCGCCCCTCTACCCAGAATTAGCCAGTCCAGGCTGATGTTCCGATCCAAGGCGATGGCAACGCATTCCTCATAGGGAACCGTGCCCCGATTCTTTATCACACTGATAAAGCCCTTCGATCCACCCAGCGCCTCGGATAACTCTTTGTCCAATTGGATGCCAAGCACAGTTTTCATTCTGTCGATTATGTCTGTTACCGATGGCTTATTTTGTTCCATTTTTGAGTTTCGCATTGCAAAAGGTTGTCCGAAGTTGCTGCGCGGAACCGGAGTAGAGCGTACAATTTACGGAGTGCAATGTTGGCTTACAAAGTGTTACTTTTAATGTAATCGAGCATTGCAAATTGTAGTTCTGACATCCACTTTCTTGCCATTTGTCACCAAGAAACACTGTACGGATATACAGTATGATTGAGCCTTGTACAGTGATCGCGGTTGGCTGTTGAGAGTGGGAAACGACGCCGGTGCGCGAGGGGATTATCTACCGAACAGCACTTATCGCCTACGAAAAAGGCGTAACGGCATAGCAATAATGCCGAATAGCAATAATAGGATTTGGTTGGACTTGTCCAGCAGGGACCGCCAGGGATTACACAAATGAGCCTGAGAATTACAATCTGTTGCCCACATTGCGAATCGAAAGCAAACGCGCGCACCAGCAAGGCGCTTTCCGCTACCTTGAGGGAAATAGTTTACGTTTGTGTAGACCCTGAGTGCGGACATACCTACGTTGCGCAGCTTGAGGTGGTTCGTACTCTTTCGCCGTCGGCAAAACCTAAAAAAGACATCCGGCTCCCAATTTCGCCACACGTCATGGCGATGTTGAGAGAACAGCTGGAGTTATTACCCGCGTGATCGAAGAGAAACCTATGCACAAGCCCATGCCACCCAATCCGCTTTACAACCTTGCAATCGAATTTCTGCAGCGACACCAGGACGAGCACCTGACGCCCGATCGTCCCCGCCTTATCGCCCGCTGCGCGTATCACCTGGTCGACCGCACCCGGGCCAGCCTGGACGAGGCCACCGATGTGGCGCGCCAGGCCTTCGGCGAGCTGACGGCCGGCACCTGCCGCTCCTACATCAACCTTGACCTCACCACGAGTTACGCCCTCTTCATCAACGGCCCGGACGGCAAGAAGCGCTGCTATCCGCTGCCGGAAGTGCTGCGCGTAATTCGCCAGGCTGAGGCCGGCGCTCTGTAACACCCACCCACGACTCGACCCCGCCCGCAGCTGGAGACGCTGCGGCAATACCCCGTGGTGACGCCTGAGAAAAAGGTTGCAAGATGGCTAATATTGACGAAGTAAAACGGATCGTAAACCCAAGGCTGCATGACCTGGCTTCCAGGCTCGGCATCAAACAGGGCAAGGGTGGCGATGATGCGCTGTATCACTCGCCGCATCACCCGGACAAGAATCCCTCTCTGTCGATCTATATCGACCACCCGAAGCACGGCACCGGCTGGAAGGACCACAGCGGCGACGCCGGCGGGTCCTGTATCGACATGGTGATGTTCGCCCAGGGCTGCAGCGCATCGGAGGCCCTGAAATACCTCCACCAGGAATACGCGATCCCCTTCGACACCCCGGACAAGCCGGCCCAGGAAAACAAGAGCATGGTCGAGTACATTGCCGACCGCTGCATCGCTGCGCGCGAGAAGGTGCGCGACTACCTGCAGGGCCGCGGCATCGGCGCCGGCGCGATCGACGCCGCGCTGCGCGCCAAGACCCTGGGATTCAACGAATGGACCAGCCCGAAGAAACGACCAGGTGAAGTGGGCTATGGCGGCCCGGCCGCGGCCTTTATCGTGCGCTCACCCGACACCAGCCAGGTGGTGGCCGTCGACATGCGCTTCCTGGATCCGGCCCAGAATGGCGACGTTAAGACCCAGGCCCAGGGCGAGAAGGACGGCTACTACTGGACGGCCGACCCGCGCAAGCTCGAGCGCGCCGATCGTGTGTACGTGGTCGAAAGCCCGATCAACGCCCTGTCGATCGACACCTGCAGCATGCCCAGGACCGCGGCGATTGCGCTCCGCGGCCTGAGCAACGCGTCGACCATCGACCTGGTGTTCCTGCAGGGCAAACAGGTGGTGATCTGCATGGACAACGACCCGCCCTTCCCGGAAGGCCACCAGCGCGCCGGCCAGCGCCCGGGCCCGGAGGCCGCCTGGATCCTGTACGAGCGCCTGACCGCCCTCAACATCAGCGCAGTCCTGGTCGACCAGGAGGAGTGGGACAAGGTGGAAGGCGACGAGAACGGCGGCAAGCCGATCAACGACGTGAACGACTACCTGCAGGCGCGCGGCGCGCAGAAGCTGGCCAAAGCCCTGGACACCTACGAGACCTGGCTGATCGCCGGCATGGCCGGCAACGCCTCGCGCAAGGGCCGGGCGCGGGTCTACCTGCCGGCGCACGATTACGCCCAATACTGGAAATTCCGGCCGCACCTGGACTTCACCAAGTACATCGCCAGGATGGACGAGAACAAGGAAAGCGGCGACGAAACCCCGATCTACCACGACCTGTGCGGCTTCCGCGTCGCATCCCTGAGCCGGGTATCGGTCGCCAGCTCGACCTCCACCATGACCGGCGATCGGGACCACTCTCCTACCGTGTACTTTTCCGTGACGGTCCAGGTTCCCCGCCACGGCCCGGCCCTGGTGCGCAAGGTCCTGATGGACGACCAGCTGCACAACACGAACACCTGGACCAAGTTCGGCCCGATCTGGAAGCCGGCCGAATTCTCGCGCATGGTGAGCATCCTCGAGCGCACAGCGGATCTCGGCGCACGCAACGCGGCCAACTTCGTGGGCCTAGCCTGGCTCGACGGCCGCCTGGCCGTCAACGAGGGGCCGGACTGCTACTTCACCGAAGCCGAGAAGCAATGCACGTATCACAACCTGACGTTCCCATCCGGACCGATCACGAACGCGCGCCGGGTCATCAAGGCGTACCAGGGGACCTACACCAGCAACGCTGGAGCGATCCCGCTGGTCTGGGCGCTCGGCGGCCACCTGAAGGCCTTCCTGGGATTCTGGCCACACATGACCATGCAGGCCGACAAGGGCGCCGGCAAGTCCACCCTGGTGAAGCGCCTCGAGCGATCCCTGGCCTTCACCATGTTCTCCGGCCAGAGCCTGCAGACCGAATTCCGGCTGATGACCAGCATCAGCTACACCAGCCACCCGGTTGGCTGGGAGGAGCTGAGCGCACGCCGCACCGACGTGATCGACAAGGCTGTGGCGATCCTGCAGGAGTCGTACCAGTACACCACCACCAAGCGCGGCTCGGAAATGACCGAGTTCCTGCTGTGCGCGCCGGTGATGCTCGCCGGCGAGGACGTGCCGGTTAAGAGCCTGACCGGCAAGGTGGTCCGGACGGACCTGACCAACAAGGCCAACGGCTTCATGGCCGACGACCTGCCCCACTTCCCGGTCCGCCAGTGGCTGGAATTCCTGACCAGGCTCGACAGGGCCACCGTGCTGGAGAAGTACGCCGAGCTGCGCGAGTACTGCCTGAAAAACAGCCGCGCCGGCGGCGACGACAGCGGCGCCAGGCGCATGGCCGGCAACTACGCGGCCGTGCTGCTGGCCTGGCGATTTCTGGCCGAGTTCGCCGGCATGGACTATTCCGAAGGTGCATTCGGGAAGGACCTCCTGGCCGAGATGAACGCCCACATTTCCGAAACCAGCAGCGACCGCTCTCCGTGGGTCTGGATCATGGAAACGGCACTGTCCGAGATCGACGCCGGCAACTTCAAGCACCCGTACAAGTTCGAAAACGTGGACGGCAAGGATTGCTTGCTGCTGCGGCCGCAACACATCATGGACCACCTGTCTGGCTCCCCGAGCCTGCGCGAGAAGTGGAATTCTCTGCCGGTCAAGACGGCCGCGGTGTTCAAGCGTCAGATGATGTCGGCCGGGATCCTGCTCCTGGACGAAGCCGGGAAGGTCAAGGAGCTGGAGCGGACCATTCTGATGCGCCGGGTGGGCCACCTCTCCGCGATCCCGCTCGAGGCCCTGAACAACTTCGGCCTGTCGGTAGGTTGGAGAAACGAATAGCGCGCCGGCCGGCGCCGACCCGGTGGGCCAGCTGCTGCAGCTCACCAGGTCGGCGGCCAGCTGCTCGAGCTCGAGGCGATCACCGCCGAGTCGCTTGCCAGATACGAAGGAAATTTATTGCACCGCCATAGACGCGTGGGTGCAAATGTTGGCGATAATACAGCGGCCGCCTTGCGCGGCCCGCTTTACTGAACATGCTGCCAGGCCGCCCTGGTGGCTCCCCGACAGTTGCTGCATAGGCGACTGTGATCACCTTTGTGGCCGCCTTGCGCGGCCACTTTTTTTATCCACCGTTCTGCTCGATGAACTTGGTCACGGCCAGGGCGATGAAGGCCGGCCGGCTCAGCCCGCCCATACTGGCGCGCGCGCGGTCCAGCTTGGCGATCATGTCCGGCGCCAGGGTCAAGCTGATGGGTTCCTTACGGCCGCGGCGCGCGATCGCTGGCACCGGCTCCTGGGCGGCCGGCGCTACAGCTGCCGGCGCATCCTTCCTTGCGTCGGGCGCCCCGTTGATAAGCTGGGCCACCTTATCTTCGGTCACACCTGGCTTGAGGCCACCAACACCGCCGCCACCAGGTTTCGGGAGAATTTTCGATTGCATTTCAATACCTATTTAATATCAATGTGATGTCAGATTGCAGGCATGTTGCCGTGAACCGCAACCCGGACGATATCGTTCAACAAGTCCGCCTGCTCCTGGACAGCCTCTGCCGGCGCGCCCTTGTATTCTGTAATGTGGCGCCCTGCAGCACTGGCGTGCGCAAACGCCTTGCGATTGCCCAGGCGGAATTTGCTGACCTCAAACCCGTACTGCGACACGTAGGCAATCGACGCTTCGTTGTCCGCCTCCTGGCCGGCCGGATCGGCCTTGTTCAGGAAGGCCAGCACCTTGAAGTCCTTCACCTGCTGCATTTCCCGCGCCAGGTTCACCGTGTTCTCAAATGCCCATACGTCGAAGGAGCGTGGAGCAAAAGGAAAGACCATCACGTCGCACAGGGACAACGCGGCGCGCATCGCGCCGGAATCCTTGGCGCCGACGTCGATCACTACATCATCGTAGTTCGCCGCCTGCAGCAGGACCTGGGCACGCATCGACGGCCCATCGGTCAACGGGGTCGAATTGATGCCAGGCAGGCCGGACTCGATACGTGCGGTAAGGGCCAGGTGCATGGAGGTCTGGTCATCATCACCATCAACGGCCCACGCCTTCCGGCCCTGGAGGAACAGACCGGTCACCAGCTGCACCGCTTCCGTGCTTTTGCCAACTCCACCCTTTTTACTTGCTACTGCATAGATTGCCATCTTTCCCCCTGTTAACTATAGCGACTTGATTTTACGTTTATATTCACTTGATATCAACTTGCTGTTGATCCGATTGCGGATTGCTATTGTCCAAAAGGATGGCAAGCAATTCGCGCTGTCGTGCCAGCGCCTCCGCGATCGCATGGCGTACATGCATGACCTCGCCTTGCTTGTCGTTCCCGTTCCGGACCTGGCGCGCGACCTCGGCGGCATCATCCAGGGAGAAGCGGGTCGCCAGCTGCGGCTGGACCGGGCGCGGGTTGCTCGGCTCACCTTCGATCAGGTCGAAGGCCAGCGGCAAGCCCTCGCAGACCACCACATAAGCCTGCGGCAGCGCCGCATCGAACAGCGTGTCGAGGGTCATTTCATAGCCGGTGATCACGGCCCGGGTTTTCGCCAGCATGTCGTTCCAATCGCTCATGTTCATTTTCTCTCCTGGTGATACCTGCCGACCCGGCAGGCTTGATTGTCAATACTGCAAAAAATGGTTTCCAGATCGGCAGGGTTAGCGCCGCGCCGGCAGCGATCGCAGGTGAGCCAGCGCCGCCTTTTCGCACTCGGGCAACGTGTCGGCCTGGCCGGCCGCACCGCCGCGCACCCATACAAACGGGTTCGGCTCGCCGGCGACGATCGAGCGGCGGATCTCAAACTCTGCTGCAACAGTCGGATGCAGCGGGGTGATGCGGGTGTAGACCGCTGGCACATGGCACATGGTTTTCCTTTCGTTCTGGATCTGATGCGCTGATTGTATCTCTACATCAAGTTGATATCAACATGAGATTGAAGAAATATCAGAATACCTTCATCTTGATATTCATATCATGTTGATATCAAGAGCCATCGACAGCCGCCGGGACCTGCCCGAGCACCTGGTCGACCATCCGGCCCCCTATGGCGCCAGGCCCGGGGGACCTTGGCGGCCGCCAATATCAGTTCGGCGGGAAGGGCACACAGACAGCACAAAAAACCCGGGGATTTCTGGCCTGTTTTGACATAAGTCATTGATTCTTGAGCAACTACCATCCCCGGACAGGGCCGGAAATTCCACGGAAATGCTGAGTTTTTCCACGGTGAGCCCGATTTCTTCCATGCTTCGACCCGGCGCCGCCCACTACTTATTTCTTTTTTTTAGCTATGAAAAAGAGAGAGGAATAGAGGAAGAGAAGGCATAGCACCCATCCCCGCCCCGCGCGCGTTTTTAACCCCCGTTGGC